>CAYYNG010000491.1:0-1962 GCA_964472435.1 uncultured Hyphomonadaceae bacterium
CGTTGCGCGGGGTATTTCGGCCGCGAGCACTTGCAGCGGCACTTCGGCGGCCTGATCGGGCGGATAAAGCGCTGGGCCTTCGGGCATGCGCGCGGCGAGAGCAGCGGCGAGCGCGGCGACGCCGTCGCCGTTTTCCGCCGAGATCGGGAAGATCTCTTCATAGGCCCCGCCGGCCGATAGCTCCGCAATGATCGGCAGAACCTCCTCGTGGGGAAAAAGGTCGATCTTGTTAACGGCGAGCAACGCAGTGCGGCCGCCCGACTGCAGCGCCTCGATCACCCTGCGGTCGTCTTCAAGCGAGCGCTTCTGCGCTGCGGTGATGTCCTCGCCCTTACGCTCGGCGACCCAGGCGGCCGCGTCGATCATGTGGACCACGGCGTCGGCGTCGTCTGCGCCGGCCCACGCCGCCTTGACCATGGCCCGGTCGAGCCGGCGCCTTGCGCGGAAGATGCCGGGCGTGTCGACCAGCACGATCTGCGCGTCGCCATGGTGAGCGACCCCGCGAACGGGAAAGCGCGTCGTCTGGACTTTGTGCGTTACGATAGAAACCTTGCCCCCGACGAGGCGGTTGACCAGCGTCGACTTGCCGGCGTTCGGCGCGCCGATCACGGCAGCGAAACCGGCGCTGCGGATCTCACCCATCGCGGCCATCCGCTTCGATCGCGTCCAGCAAGGCCTCGGCCGCCTCGCCCTCGGCGTCGCTTTTGGAGGGGCCCTGGCGGATGATCGGCGGCAGGCCCGCGACGGTCACCCGCACGGTGAAGCGCGGGGCGTGGTCGGGCCCGTCCTGGGCGATGGTCTCGTAATCGGGCAGCGGCAGGTCGCGGGTCTGCGCCCATTCCTGAAGTAAGGTTTTCGGGTGCTTGGCCCGCGCACCCAGGTCTTTGAACACGGGCGTCCAAGCGTATTCGATAAAGCGCGCGGCGGGCTTCATGCCGCCATCGAGATAGAGCGCGCCCAGAACCGCTTCGCAGACATCCCCCAGTATGTTCTGTTTTTCCGCCCCGCCGTTCGCCCGCTCGCTCTTGCCAAGAACGATGTGGCGGCCGAGCCCAGCGTGCCGCGCTGCGCGAGCGCAGGCGGATTTGTTCACAAGGCGATTGAAACGCGGGGCGAGCGCGCCCTCCCGCTCGGTCGGTCGACGTTCGAAGAGGCGCGCCGCCATATGCAGCCCGAGCACTCGATCGCCCAGGAATTCGAGACGTTGATAGGAGTCCTGCGTCACCTCGCGGGCGCTTAGGGCGCTGGGATGCGTCATCGCCGCGTCGAGGAGTTCGGGATCGTCGAATTTATGGTCGAGCACCTTCTCCAGCGCCTCGCGCGAGGCGGCGCTAAGGCGCATGGCCTGGGATTTCGCGCCGGCCCGCTGGCGGGTTCGCTTCGGCCGCTCGCCGCTCATACAGCGACCCGCGGCAGCGCTTCGATGATCACCACGGCTTGGGCGTAGGGATAATCGTCGGTGATAGTGAGGTGGACATGACCTGCGTGCCCCTCGGGCAACATCTCAGCGAGGCGGATGGCCGCGCCGCCGGTGAGGTCCAGGGTCGGCCGGCCCGAGGGCAGGTTCACAACGCCCATGTGGGTCCAGTGCACCCCGCGCCGGGGCACGCCTGTGCCAAGCGCCTTCGCGCACGCCTCTTTCGCAGCGAATCGCTTCGCGTAAGTTTCAGCTTTCAGCTTGCGGGTGTTCGCCTTGCGGATTTCTTCGGCGGTATAGACCCGGTTGATGAACCGCTCGCCCCAACGCTCCAATGTCTTCTCGATCCTGCGAATGTCGCAGATATCGTTGCCGAGACCGATGATCACGCGCGGGCCTCGTCCATCAGCTCGCGCATTCTGACGATCGCCGCCTCCAGCCCGACGAAAATCGCCTCGCCCATCAGGAAATGGCCGATATTGAGCTCGAAGAGTTCGGGGATCGCCGCGATGGGGGCGACGGTCTCGTAAGTCAGGCCGTGCCCC
>CAYYNG010000492.1:0-1958 GCA_964472435.1 uncultured Hyphomonadaceae bacterium
GTCTCGCGCAGGCGCCTTGCTTTTAAAGCACTCTTTATGTCGGAGGATCGGGCCGGCCGACGGAGCGCGTGGGAGTCCCATTCTCGCCGCGTGGGCCCGCGTGGATCTGTCCCACCCCGGGCGCGGGCGGGCTAAGCTACCAGCCATGGCGAAGACGTTGAAAGGCGCGCGGGGGACGGCGGCGAGCGAGGCGCTCTATCTCGAGGCCGAGCGGCGGGCGCGGGGCGGGGAGACGCTGGCGGCGATCAGCGCGGGGCTGCAGATCCCGCTTTCCACCCTGCGCCGGGTGGCTGCGCGCCGGCGCTTCCGCGCCGAGGATCTGGCGCGCGAAGCGGCGGGCCTGCCGCCCCTGCCCCTGCCTTACTTTGCGCGCACCGATTGCGGAAAAACCACGGGTTCGCGCCCGAAAGCCAGACAGGCCCACCCCCTGCCGCCGCCGGATCTCGACCTCAAGGCCGAAGCCGAACGGCTGGCCGCCCGTGCGCTTCACGATTTCCAAGCCGGGCATTGGGCGCGCGCCGAAGCGGGGCTGAAGCTCGCCGAGCGGCTCCTGCGCATCGCCCGCGGCCTCAAAGCCGGCCCGGCCGACAAGCGCGGCGGCCCGCCGAGACGGCGGCTCGAAGACATGAGCGAAGACGAGCTGCGCTGGAACGTGCTCCGGACCGTTCTCGGCGAAGAGGCGACCCGCAGCCTCAAGCCTTGAGCGTGTCGCCCGAGCGCGGGAACCGGCGCTGGGTCTTGCTCGGGGGCGGTGGCGTTTTCGATTGCGCGAGGCGCGCGGCGCACCTTAAGCAGAGCTAGAACACGCCCCGGAGACCGCTGCAATGTCAGGCCTCGCTGAGACGCTCCACCGCCGCCGCCTCGCCCTCGGCGTCCTCGTCTTCGCCGCCCTCTTCAGCGCCTTCGCCTGGTGGCTGCGGGCCGAAATCGGCTTCCGCTGGGGCGAGCGGGTCTTTACCGCCGCCCTCGACCGCTATTCAGATTGGGACGGCGCATGCGCGCCAGGCGCCGGCGTCGCCATCCGCGCCGGCGCACGGTTGATGCAACCCGACGCGCTGGCGTGCCGGCTCGACACCGTGATGGGCGATCGCGCGCCCGGCGCGGCGCCGCAGGAGGCCACAGCGCTGGCGGCGCGCCTGTTCGTCATGACACGGGACCCCGCGTGGCTCGCCTATCGGCCCTGCCCCGGCCCCTGGCCCGCCGCGCCGAGCGCCCTGGCCTTTGAAGTGAACCAGGCGATGACGAACGCCGCTTTCTTAACGCCTTACGCGGCGCTCGATCCCCGCGCCGCGGACCTCGACAAGCCGCCCGACGACTATCGCGACGCCAGCGAAGCCTTCTTCAATTGCGCGTTCACGGGCGGCGATCCGACGGCCTGGATCGAACGCTAAAGGCTACTGACAGCCATATTTGGCTTGTTGGTCTCCAATCTGCGGCAAGAGCGCCTCCTTTTGGCGATCTTGGCGCGCCAAGGTCTCAAGTTCCCGGTCGATCCCACGCAACCGAGCTTCCGTCTCGTCGATGGAACGCTTCAGAAGATCGACCTGACGCTTCGCGTCGGTTGCGCGTTTGGCGCACTGTGAGACATCAATTGCGTCTCCAGTGACATCCCGAAACGACGGCCGTCTCGACCCTGGCCGATCATCCGGCGTCTTGGACTCCGGAATGCAGAACAGACCCTCCGCTTGGATACGGCGCCGGTTACGCCGAAGCTCTGCAAGCACCGCTCGAAATCGGCTCCGCAGATCACGAAGGACGGTAACGCGCGCGCGGACCCGGTTCAACTCTTGCGAAACAACGAAGCCTTGGGTGCGCAATCTCTGACAGCCGGCGCCAGCGATCTGCTTTGTCTCGAACATGCCTGCTCTCCAGTTTATTTGGAAAGCCTAACTTCGAAAGATACTCGGTCGGAGATGCGCGGGCTTATGAGCCAACCGCCTCTATTTAGAGGGGCGTGC
>CAYYNG010000493.1:0-1957 GCA_964472435.1 uncultured Hyphomonadaceae bacterium
GAGGCCTGCAGGATCTTCGCCTGGGTTCGCTTTGCCAGGCCGAGCGTATTGATCGCGCCGATCACGCTCGTCTTCGTCGTTTGCACCGGGTCGAACTGATAGTGGATCGGCGACGCCGGGCAGGCGAGATTATAGATTTCGTCGACCTCGACGAACAATGGATGGGTGATGTCGTGGCGCAATAGCTCGAAACCGGGATCGGCGAGCAAATGCTCGACATTGCCACGGGCGCCTGTGAAGAAATTATCGACGGCCAGCACATCGTCGCCGCGCTTTAAGAGCTGTTCGCAAATGTGCGAGCCGACAAAGCCGGCGCCCCCGGTGACCAATACGCGTTTGCGAAGATGTTTCATCGTTTCAGCCTCTCTTCCGGCCGCGGCGCCGGCGCTGCACCAGGGCGTTCATGCGCTCGCCGGGCGGGCGGCGTCTTCGTGCAAGCCGCCTCGGCCGGTCCACCTTCTCGATCGCCGGCATTCAAGATCCGCGCCGAGGGCGCGCAAACTCGATCGCCCCCGCCCGGCGCAACGTCTCTAAAACGGGGACTGGAACCCCTCGAACCTGGGCGCGGCGAGATCCTTGTCCGACAAAACCGCCTTCTCGGCCGGGGCCGGCCAAGGAATGGCGAGCCGCTCCGACGCCCAAAACACCGCGCCATCCGAAGGCCCATGGTAAAACTCGGTCACCTTGTAAGCGACGATCGTGTCCGGCGCGAGCGTCATGAAGCCATGCAGGAAGCCCTTGGGGGCGAGGAGCTGCTTCCCGTTCTCGGCGGTCAGCTCTTCGGCGACCCAGCGGCCATAGGTCGGCGAACCTTTGCGGACGTCGACGGCGACGTCCCAAATCCGGCCCTGCAATACGCGTATGAGCTTATCCTGTGCGAAAGGCGGCGCTTGGAAATGAAGGCCGCGGACCGTGTAGGGGGCTTTTGAAGAGGATTGGTTGTCCTGCACGAAGACGAGGCCCGGCGCGTGCCGGTCGAAAGCGCGCTTGTTATAAGTCTCGGTGAAATAGCCCCGCTCGTCTTCGAAGCGACGCGGGATAAACACCTTTACCTCGGGGATCTGCGTTTCAACGACCTCCATGGCGGCGCTCCCTTTACCTAAAACACCGTTTCGTCGGCGATGCGGTGCAGGTAGGCGCCATAACCGCTCTTCATCAACGGCTCGGCCAGCGCGCGCAGCTGATCGGCGTCGATGAACCCCATCCGATAGGCGACTTCTTCGACGCAGCCCACTTTCAGGCCCTGGCGCTCTTCGATGGTTTGAACGAATTGCGCCGCTTGCAGCAGGGACGCATACGTTCCCGTGTCGAGCCAGGCGAAGCCGCGCCCGAGAAGCTGCACCGACAGTTTACCCTCGCGGAGATACATCTCGTTCAGCGTCGTGATCTCGAGCTCGCCGCGCTCCGACGGTTCCACCTTCTTCGCGCGTTCGCAAACCGTCCCGTCATAGAAGTAAAGTCCGGTGACCGCGTAATTCGACTTCGGCTTCGTCGGCTTCTCCTCAATCGAAATCGCCCTGCCCTCGCTATCGAACGCGACAACGCCGTACCGCCCCGGATCGAGGACATGGCTGCCGAACACCACGGCCCCGTCGGTCGTGCCGGCCGCCTCGCTCAACATCCGCGGCAGGCCGTGCCCGTAGAAGAGATTGTCGCCCAGCACCAAGGCCGCGGGCGCGCCGCCGATGAAGGCCTCGCCGATCAAGAAAGCCTGGGCCAGCCCCTCCGGCTTTGGCTGCACGGCGTATTGGATCGAGACCCCCCATGCGGACCCGTCGCCCAAGAGGCGCTCAAAAGTCTCCCGGTCGCCGGGCGTTGTGATGACAAGAACGTCCCTAATGCCGGCCAACATCAGCGTCGACAGCGGATAATAAATCATCGGCTTGTCGTAGACCGGCAGCAGCTGTTTGCAGGCTGCTTTCGTGATCGGATAGAGCCGCGTGCCCGAGCCGCCGGC
>CAYYNG010000494.1:0-1954 GCA_964472435.1 uncultured Hyphomonadaceae bacterium
AGCAACGTCGGCGCGCTGGCGACGACGCTGTCGGGGGGCGAGGCCCAGCGGGTGAAACTCGCCAAAGAGCTTTCAAAGCGAGCGACGGGTCGGACCCTCTACATCCTCGACGAGCCGACCACCGGGCTGCACTTTGAAGACGTGCGCAAGCTTCTAGACGTGCTCCATGAGCTTGTCGACGCGGGCAATTCGGTCGTCGTGATCGAGCACAATCTCGACGTTATCAAAACGGCCGACTGGATCCTCGATCTCGGACCCGAGGGCGGCGATGGCGGCGGGCGGCTCGTTGCAGCGGGCACGCCGGAAGACGTCGCCGCCAATCCCGAAAGCTGGACCGGCCGGTTTCTCGCCGAGACTTTCCGCCGGCAGGACGAACGCCGTGCGGCGCGCAACAAAGCCTCGCGGCGAAAGTCGAAAACGGCGGCCTAGGCGAAGGCCTCGCTCTGGTCGGCCGCGCCCGGCGCCAGCCGCTGGTACAAAGCAGCGGCCGCGCCGTGGCTGACGAGAATATAGGGCGCGGTTAAAACCGCCTCGAGCCCGCTGGCTGCCGCGTCCATCATCGGATCGCCGCTCGGCTCGGCATAGGATGAGGGAAGCCCGAGAAGGTCGGTTGCCGTCAAACCAAGCCAAGACACGACCACCAAAGGAATCACAACGGTGAACAGGGCGATCCAAACGATCTGAAAGGCGCGTCGCCCTGTCCAAGGCCAGGAGCGAAAGATCGTCACGCGGCCCTCGGCCGCCGTGGCCGCGCCGAACAGGAACAGCCGCACCGACAACCAGGCGAGAAACGCCATCGCGGCGAGCAGCATGAGGTAGACGACCAAGCCGCCTCCGGACGTCAACAACGTCGTCAGCGCCTCGGTCACTTGGGTTGGATCGCCAGCCTCGTTCGGCTCGTAGCCCGCGACGGCCAGCATGATCCCGGCTGCAATCACGACGAAAAGCCCAAGTAGGAAGGCGATGATGCCGAACAGCATAACGACCGCCGTCAGCGCCAAAAGCTGATGCCAAACCGCCACGCCGAACGAGCGGGCGAGCCCCGCTGGCAACGCACGGGCATAGACGGCGGCGGAAAGGACCGACCAAGCCGTCGCCAGGAAGACCGCGCCGCTGAGCCAAGCGAAAACCGCGCCCGAGGCCCCAGGCTCGATGGTCGCCGTTCCCCATGCGAAATAGGCCGCGGCGAGCGCATAAAGCGCCATGAACGGCAGGGTGGGCAGAAACGCACGCCCCATGAATTGAACCGCCTCCCGGATGACGGGAGCGCTTGCGAAACGGTCTCGCATCTCGACCTCGAGCTTATCGCATCGAACTTGGTCGGGCGGACGGGCCACGGCAACCGCCGCTTGACCCTGGGGGACGCTTGGCCGCATCTCGGCGGGATGAGCATCGATCCAATTCACATCATCGGCGGCGGCATGGCGGGCTCGGAAGCGGCCTGGCAGTCGGCCAAAGCAGGCGTTCCCGTGATCCTCCATGAAATGCGCGGCGTGAAGTCGACGGACGCGCATAAGACAGAGCACCTCGCGGAGCTTGTGTGCTCGAACTCCTTCCGGTCCGACGATCATGAGACAAACGCCGTGGGCGTCCTCCATGAGGAGATGCGACGGGCCGGCGGGTTGATCATCTCGACCGCCGATCAACACCAGGTCCCGGCAGGCGCGGCGCTCGCCGTCGACCGAGACGGCTTTGCGGAAGCGGTGACGGCGCAACTCGAGGCGCACCCGCTGATTACGATCGTACGGGAGGAGATCGCGGGCCTGCCGCCGCGGGGGTGGGACAGCGTGATCATCGCCACGGGCCCCTTAACGTCGCCCGCCCTCGCCGGCGCGGTGCGGGATCTCACCGGCGAGGCCGACCTCGCCTTCTTCGATGCGATCGCGCCGATCGTCCACCTGGATTCGATCGATATGGACGTTGCGTGGGGGCAGTCGCGGTAGGACAAACCCGG
>CAYYNG010000495.1:0-1944 GCA_964472435.1 uncultured Hyphomonadaceae bacterium
ATAGCCCTGGGGCACCAGGGCGATCTCGGCCTAGCTCGGGCCGGCGCCGAATACAAAGACGCCCGCAGGCTGCGCCGACGCCAGCGCCTCCAAGGCGGTAAAGCCCCGCTGGATCCAGCCCCGATACCAAGCGCCGACGGCGTCGTCATCGGCCCCGAACCGGGTGCGCAGTTCGCTCAAAACCGAGAGATTGTTCAGCGGGTGGATGTCGCAGGCGATGATATCGGCGAACCCGCGCACCTGAAGCCGCGCCCAAGGATCGGCTGGCAGAAGCGGCGGCTCCGGGTGCGCCTCCTCCAACCATTCGAGGATCGCCATGGATTGGCCCGCCGTCTGGTCCCCGACGCCAATGGCGGGAACGCGCATCTGTGGATTGACGGCCGAATAATCGTTCGACCTCTGGACGTCGACGCCCGGCTTGATGTCGATGGCGCGCGCCGAATAGGCGACGCCCTTCAGGTTCAACGCGATGCGAAGGCGATAGGCCGCCGATGATCGCCAGTAATCGTAAAGCGTGAGCATCAGCGCCTCCCGGATCAGCCGTCAGCTTATCATGTCGCGGTTATGCGGCCATCGGCGCGGCTTGCAAGCCCGGCGCGAGCGGCGCATGTTGCATAGGCAAAGTAAATTGCGCCAAAGGCGGAAGACGAGAGGCGATTTCGCCTTCGCCCGCCCCTTTCTCGATCGGAGCGACCGCTATGGACACGTCAAGGCAGAATTCGGTTTCCCTGAGCGATGCGCCGCAAGGGCCCCACGGGGCCTATACGATCGACCAGGCATGGGCGCGCTATTCCGAAGCCGAGCATGCAGTTTGGGACCTCCTCTACGAGCGCCAGATGCAGGTGCTGCCGGGACGGGCGGCGCCGGCGTTTCTCGACGGGCTGGAAGCGCTGGATCTCCATCGCGGCGGCATTCCGGACTTCGAAATCATTTCCGACGAGCTCGAAAAGCTCACCGGTTGGCGCGTTGTGGCCGTACCGGGCCTGGTGCCGGACGATGTCTTTTTCGACCACCTTGCCAATCGCCGGTTTCCTGCGGGCAACTTCATCCGTAAACAGAATGAACTTGACTATCTTCAAGAGCCGGATGTCTTCCACGACGTCTTCGGCCACGTTCCGATGCTGACGAACCCGGTTTTTGCGGACTATATGGAGGCCTATGGCAGGGGCGGGCTGCGGTCGTTGAAATGGGATTCGCTGAAGAACCTCGCTGCGCTTTACTGGTACACGGTGGAATTCGGCCTCATCCAGACCGATAACGGCCTCCGAATTTACGGCGCCGGCATCGTTTCATCCAAATCGGAGAGCATCTTCGCGCTGGAGGACCCCTCGCCGAACCGCATCGGATTCGAACTCGAACGCGTGATGCAGACCGATTATCGGATCGATGATTTCCAACAGACCTATTTCGTCATCGACAGCTACGAGCAGCTGTTTCGGGCGACCGTCGATCGCGATTTCGCGCCGCTCTACGACCGAATGCAGGGTGCGTTCGCCCATACGCCCGAGGCGGTGGTCGAGGGCGACGACGTGCTGACCCGCGGCGCCCAGGCCTACGCTAGAGCAGGCGGCCGGTCGGCGACCTCCCCCTAAAGCGTCGGCCCTTCGTTCCACTCCGGACCGTCGCTTTTGGTTCTTGTTTTAGAGCAAGTATCCGTTCGCAGACGAGGCCGTTTGCTCCGAACTTGCTTTAAACCGCCGCCGCGCCCAGCGCGTCGAACACGGCCGATCGCGCGAGGCGGCATTCGTCGGCGAAGGCGGGATCGGCGAGGTCCCCAGGGCTGAGCCGATCGCGATAGGTTGTCCGCACCGCGCTCTGCAGGCGGTCGATTTTAGCCTCGTCGAGGAAGAACGCCGGATCCGCCGCCGCGATCTCCTCCGACGTCATCACAACGCGCAGACGCAAGCAGGCGGGCCCGCCGCCATTGCGCATGGACTGACGAAC
>CAYYNG010000496.1:0-1940 GCA_964472435.1 uncultured Hyphomonadaceae bacterium
AGCGCCCTGCAGGTGATCCACGCCTATGATCATGACCCTGCGACCGGCGCGCTGACGGGCGGGCGCGTCTTCGCCGACGTCTCCGAGCTTGGCGGGCACCCCGACGGCTCTGCGATCGACGCCGAGGGCTGTCTTTGGAACGCCCAGTGGGATGGCGGCCGCGTGGTGCGCTACACCCCCGACGGCGCGATCGATCAAATCATAAGACTCCCGGTCTCGCGGCCCACGAGCTGCGCCTTCGGAGGGCGGGACTACAAGACGCTCTTCATCACCTCGGCGCGCGCGGGGCTCGGCGAGGCCGAGCTCGACGATCAGCCGCTCGCCGGCGGGCTGTTCGCCCTCGAGGTCGAGACGCCGGGCCTTGCGCCCCGCGAGTTTGGAGCCGCGCGATGAAGCTTGGCGTCTGTTACTATCCTGAGCACTGGCCCGAGGAGATGTGGGCGAGCGACGCTGAACGGATGAAAGCGCTCGGCCTTTCTTGCGTCCGCATCGGTGAGTTCGCTTGGAGCCGGATCGAACCTGAGCCGGGCCGCTATGATTGGAGCTGGCTCGACCGGGCGGTGGAGACGCTGGCCGCCGCGGGGCTTGAGATCATCATGGGGACGCCGACCGCGACCCCGCCCAAATGGCTGGTCGACGCCCATCCCGACATTCTGCCCCATGACGAGCACGGCCGCCCCCGCCGGTTCGGCTCGCGGCGGCATTATTCCTTCTCCAGCCAAACATATGCCCGGGAAAGCGACCGCATCGTCGCCGCCATGGCGGCGCGCTACGGCGCGCACCCCGCGGTCACGATGTGGCAAACGGATAATGAGTTCGGCTGTCACGACACTGTCGAAAGCTTCGATCCCGGCGCGGTGGCCGCGTTCCGCGCCTGGCTGGCCGAGACGTATGACGATATCGCCGCGCTCAACGCCGCTTGGGGGACGGCGTTCTGGGGTCAGGACTATCGCAGTTTCGACGAGGTCGACCCGCCAGCCGCGACCGTCACCGAGGCGACGCCGGCTCACAGGCTCGACTGGCGGCGTTTCTCCTCAGACCAAGTCGCCGCCTTCAACCGCGCCCAGGTCGAGCGGATCCGCGCGGCTGCGCCGGGGCGCGACATCACCCACAATTTCATGGGCCATTTCACGGCCTTCGATCATTTCGAGGTGGCGAAAGACCTCGATCTGGCGACCTGGGACTCCTATCCCCTGGGCTTCCTCGAGACGGCCTGGTGGGATGGCGAGACGAAGGCGCTCTACGCCCGCCAGGGCCATCCTGATTTCGCCGGCTTCCACCACGATCTTTATCGCGGCCTCTGCGGGGGACGCTTCGGCGTGATGGAGCAGCAGCCGGGACCGGTGAACTGGGCGTGGTACAATCCCTCGCCGCTGCCGGGCATGGTGCGGCTTTGGACGCTGGAGGCCGCCGCCCACGGCGCGGAGCTCGTCTCCTATTTCCGCTGGCGCCAGGCGCCCTTCGGCCAGGAGCGGCTGCACGCCGGCCTCAATCGGTCCGATAACACGCCGGATCTTGCGAGCGGAGCGGTCGAAACCGTCTTGCAAGACTTGGAAGCCTTGGGGCCGTTGGGCGAGGCGCCGCGGGGCCGGGCCGCACTGATCTTCGACTATGGGGCGCAGTGGGTTCTCGACATCCAGCCCCAGGGCGGGAGCTTCCGATATGGCGAACTCGTTTTTGCTTTCTATTCCGCCCTGCGGCGGCTGGGCTTGGACATCGATATCCTGCCCCCCGACGCGGATTTCGCGGACTATTGCCTGATCGCCGCGCCAAGCCTGCCAACCCTCACGGAGGAGATGGCCGCCCAGCTCGCCGCTTCGCCGGCCGAGATCGTGATCGGACCGCGGACGGGATCGATCACACCGGATTTTCAAACCCCGGACGGGCTCGCCCCCGGCCCGTTGCGGGCGATCATGCCAATCCGGGTGACCCGCGTCGAA
>CAYYNG010000497.1:0-1939 GCA_964472435.1 uncultured Hyphomonadaceae bacterium
CCCCGTGTTTGGTCGGCGGCGACGATCTGCCGGCGCCGGCCGTACGCGCGCTGTTGAAACTGAAGACGACGGACGTGATTTCGCGGTCGGCTAACGACAATGACATTCTCAATGCGGTTAAGCGGCTGAGCGAAGCGCAACCGGCGTCCGACGAACCCGAGCGCGAGGGCTCGTGCTGGGTGATGACGCCGGCCGTCGGCGGCGCGGGCGCGACCACGCTTGCGATCGAGCTCGCATGCGCCGTCGCCGCCCACGAGCCGGCGAGCGATGTCTGCCTGATCGACCTCAACATAAATGACGGCATGCTCGCCGCCTTCTTGGAGGGGAAGTCGAAACTCGATCTCGCGGCGTTCGCCGAGCAGCCGCAGCGCCTCGACCGCACCCTGTTGGAGGCCTTCTGCTGGACCCATGAGACAGGCGTCTCGCTGATCGCAGCTCAGCGGGACCCCGACATTCACGAACGGATGACCCCGCAAGCCATCCTGCAACTGCTCGAGGTCGCTTGCGGAAGCTTCAACCGCGTGATCATCGATCTGCCGCGGCAGCGCCAGGCGTGGACGAAACCTATTCTCGCCGGCGTCGACGAGGTGTTTGTCGTCAGCGAGTTCACGGTGCCAAGCCTCCACGCCGCGGCCGAAATGGTCGGCCATATCGACGAATTGCGAGGCGCGGCTCCCCCCGCGAAATTCCTCCTCAACCGCATGGTGTCGGGCAAGAGCGCGTTCTCGGTCTCCGAGGCGGAGGCGGCGATCGGCCACCCCATGGATGTGATCGTGCGGTCGGATTGGCAATCGGCGCGGATGGCCGTTAATCTCGGCATGCCCGTCGCCTCCGTGAAGGCCAAAAGCCCGCTGGTTGAAGACGTTCAAAAGCTCGTGGCGACGCTCCTGCCACACGCGGTCGAAGCCCAGCCGAAGAAGAAGGGGCTGCTCTGGTGAAGCGCTTCGTTTTCGATGCGCCCGCTGCGCCGCAGCCCGGGCCGATCCAAAGCCAGACCGCGACCGCCGACGTCGCCGCCGAACGGGCGCCGCCGCCGCCGCCTCCGCCGCCGGCCGCGATGGACCTTAATGACGCGAAGCTCCGCGTTCACGGCCGGCTGATCGATGAGCTGGATCTCAGCTCCCTCGACCAGCTCGACGACACCGAACTGAAACGCCAGGTGCGGGGCATCATCACGGAGATCGTCCGCGAGGAGGGGCTCGCCATGGCGGCGAGCGAGATCTCCTCCTTCGCCGACGCGGTGTTCGACGAAATGACAGGGCTGGGGCCCATCGAGCCTCTCCTGAAAGATCCGAGCGTTTCAGACATTTTGATCAACGGGGCCCACCAGGTCTATGTCGAGCGGAAGGGCGAACTTGAGCTTGCGCCGGTCCGGTTCGCCGACAACGACCACCTTCTGCGCATCATCAACCGCATTGTCGCTGCGGTCGGCCGCCGGGTCGACGAAAGCCAGCCTTTGGTCGATGCGCGCCTCGCCGATGGCAGCCGCGTCAACGCCGCGATCTCGCCGATCGGCGTCGACGGGCCGCTGGTCTCCATCCGGAAGTTTTCGAAAGACCCGCTGACGATCGACAAGCTGGTCGGGTTCGGCGCCATGCCTCAAGCGGTGGCCGACTTTCTAATGGGCGCTGTGAAATGCCGCGCCTCGACCATCATCTCGGGCGGCACCGGCTCGGGGAAAACGACGCTGCTGAATGCGCTCTCCTCGTCCATCAGCCATAAAGAGCGCCTGATCTCCATCGAGGACGCCGCCGAGCTGCAATTGCAGCAGCCACACGTCGCGCGCATGGAGCCGCGGCCGCCGAACATCGAAGGCAAGGGCGAGATCCGGCAGCGGGAGCTTGTGAAGAACGCGCTGCGGATGCGGCCTGACCGGGTGATCCTCGGCGAGGTGCGGTCGGAGGAAGCCTTCGACATGCTTCAAGCGATGAACACCGGT
>CAYYNG010000498.1:0-1932 GCA_964472435.1 uncultured Hyphomonadaceae bacterium
CCCGAGCCTGGTGCTATCGCAAGCTGGAGCCGTCACCGTAATTCGGCTACGGTCAGGCCGTGCACCGGAATCGTATCAACTGCAACGATGAGTCATGCGTGCATAATTCAATTTGCCTACGGAATGATATTGCCGGAAGCGACGGCGGTAGTTTTCCACAGGTTTTTTTACAAAGCGTTGATTCAAAATAATAATTTCAGCTCTTTCATCATCGAGTGGGAATGACGCCGCTGGGCGTTTTGGGGGTGTCTCGCGCCCCGCTGCGCTTTGGCGGGCGAGCGGTCAGGCGGCTGCGCCGGGCGGCGGCGAGGTGGCTTTCGCCGTTATCGCCGAGCGCGCGCAGTCGCGGTCGAGGTCTTCGATCGCCTCGAATTGATGGAGGTAGACGTTGCCCGTCAGCTCTTCGAGAAAGTCTGTCCGCTTCAGCCGGTCCATAACCGGGCCTTTGACTTCCGATAGGTGCAGGGCGATGCCGGCGTCGGCCAAGCGGTGATTGATCGCTTCGAGGCTTTCGAGCCCGCTCGCATCGATGCAATTGACCGCGGGACACATCAAAATGAGATGGTCGAGATTCGAGCGATTGCCGATGGCGCAGTAAATCGCGTCTTCCAGAAAACGGGCGTTGGCGAAATAGAGGCTCTCATCGACGCGGATCGTCAGGATCCGGTCCGGCGTCACGACCGCGTGGCGGTCGATATTGCGGAAATGGTGGGTGCCGGGCACCTGGCCGACAATTGCAAAGTGCGGGCGGCTCGTATTGTAGAGGTGCAGGAACAGCGAGAGGCCGACCCCCGTTGTCACGCCCAGCTCGACCCCGAAGGCGAGCGTGACGACGATCGTGGCGGCCATGGCTGAAAAATCGCTCTTCGAATAGATCCAGACCCGGCGGACGACGCCGAGATCGATGAGCGACAGCACCGCCACGATGATCGTCGCCGCAAGCACCGCCGTCGGCAGATGGAAGAGGAAGGGCGTCAAGAAGAGCGCGGCGAGCGCGATTCCGACCGCAGTGAAGGCCCCCGCCGCCGGCGTTTCGGCGCCCGCGTCGAAGTTCACGGCGGATCGTGCAAACCCGCCGGTCACGGGATAGCCCCCCGAGATCCCGGCTGCCAGGCTGGCGGCGCCCAGGCCGATCAGCTCCTGGTCTGGGTCGATCCGCTGGCGGCGCTTGGCCGCCAAGGTTTGGGCGACCGAGACGCTCTCGACAAAGCCGATGACGCTGATGAGAACGGCCGACCCCAAAAGCTGGGACCAGAGATCGAGATCGAAGGACGGCAGAGCGAGGCTTGGAAGACCCACAGGAATCTCGCCCACGATCGCGACGCCGCGCTCGTCGAGCTTGAGCAAAGCGACGACGAGGATGCCCGCCGCCACCGCGAAGACCGGCCCGGCGCGCGAAACCATGCCTGCCAGAGACGACTTGAGGCCCAACCGTTCGAGAAGCGGTTTGAAGCCCTTGCGCACCCAGAACAGGAAGGCGAGCGACGAGATCCCGATCAGAGCGGTGGGCGCGTTGATGTCGCGGAGATGCGTGGCGAGCGAGCCGACGATCTCGAACAGATTGTGGCCCTGGGCGTCGACGCCGAGGATGTGTTTGATCTGGCTGGCCGCGATGATGAGGCCCGATGCGGTGATGAACCCGGAGACCACCGGATGGCTAAGAAAATTGGCAAGAAAGCCAAGGCGCAGGACGCCGAGAAGTAAGAGGATCACGCCCGATAGGAACGCCAGCAGCAAGGCCGCCGCAATGTATTCCGAGCTGCCTTGGGCGGCGATCTTGCCTGCGGCGGCGGCCGTCATCAACGATAGGACCGCCACCGGGCCGACCGCCAAGGTCCGGCTGGTGCCGAAGAGCGCATAGGCGACCAACGGCAGGATCGAGGCGTAGAGCCCGACCTGGGGCGGCAATCCTGCGAGCAAGGCGTAGGCGAG
>CAYYNG010000499.1:0-1932 GCA_964472435.1 uncultured Hyphomonadaceae bacterium
AGCGCCATCGCCATCTCGTAGGTTTCTTGGTCCGTCGCGAGGCCGCGGATCACCTCGATCAAGTTCATCACCGGCACGGGGTTCATGAAATGCAGGCCGATGAACCGCTCCGGCCGATCGGTGATCGAAGCGAGCCGGGTGATGGAGATCGAAGAGGTGTTGGTGGCGAGATAGGTTGCGGGCGGGGCGATTTCGCTGATGGATTTGAAGATCTTCTCCTTCAGCTCCCGGTTCTCCGTCGCCGCCTCGATGGCGAGGTCGACCTCCCGAAACGCCTCGTGGTCGGTGGCTGTCGAAATCCGGCCGAGCGCCTTCTCCATCTCCGCCGGGGTGATGGTGTCGCGCGCAACCTGTCGCGCCATATTGCGCTCGATCGTCGCGAGCGCCTTGTCCAGCGCGTCTTTCGAGATGTCGTTCAGGACGACGTCATAGCCCGCAAGGGCGCAGACATGGGCGATGCCGTTGCCCATTTGGCCCGCGCCCACCACGCCGATCCGGCGGATCTCCGTCATTGTCTTGTCTCCGGCCCCTTGGCCCTCTTTCGCTAAGACGCCAGTTTGGTTGTGCGGCGCCGCACAAATCAAGATTAATCCGAGCAGCTGAAAGGAAAAGGGCGCGATCCAGCCTGGACCGCGCCCTTTGCGTCACAGTTGCGCGATGGCTACAGCGCGTCGATCAGCTCCGGCACCGCGGAGAAGAGATCGGCGACCAAGCCGTAATCGGCGACTTGGAAGATCGGCGCTTCCTCGTCTTTGTTGATCGCAACGATGATCTTCGAGTCCTTCATCCCGGCGAGGTGCTGGATCGCGCCCGAGATGCCGACGGCGACGTAGAGCTCAGGTGCGACGATTTTGCCGGTTTGGCCGACCTGGTAATCGTTTGGCGCATAGCCCGCGTCCACCGCAGCGCGCGACGCGCCCACGGCCGCGCCGAGCTTGTCGGCGAGCGGTTCGATGAATTTGGAGAATTCCTCCTCGGAGCCGAGCGCGCGGCCGCCGGAAACGATGCGCTTAGCCGCCGTGAGCTCCGGCCGGTCCGACTTCGTCATCTCTTCGGAGACGAACTCAGACTTGAGCCCCTCGGTCGGCCCGGAGACGGTCTCAACGCTCGCCGAGCCGCCGGTTCCAGCCGCGTCGAACGCCGTGCCGCGCACGGTGACCACTTTCTTCACGTCCGAGGAGGTGACCGTCATGATTGCATTGCCGGCATAGATCGGCCGCTCGAAGGTGCTGGCGTCGATCACCGCGGTGATATCGGACAGCTGCATGACGTCCAGCTTGGCGGCGATTCGGGGCGCGACGTTTTTGCCCATGGTGGTCGCGGGCGCGAACAGGGCGTCATAGTCGCTCATCAGCGGCGTGATCAGCGCGTCCATCGCTTCGGCGAGCTGTTTTTGATACGGCGCACCGTCGACGTGAAGCACTTTGCGAACGCCGTCGATCTTCGCCGCTTCCTCGGCGACCGCGCCGGCGTTTTCGCCCGCGACCAGAACATCGACGTCGCCGCCGAAGGCCTTCGCTGCGGTGACGGTCTTGTGGGTCGCGTCGCTCAGCGCGGTGTTGTCGTGGTCAGCAATAACAAGAACAGCCATCAGATCGCTCCTGCGGTTTTGAGTTTCTCGACCAGGGTCGCAACATCGTCGACTTTCTCACCGGCTTCGCGCACTGGCGGCTCGGTCACTTTTACGACGCTGAGGCGCGGCGCGACATCGACGCCGAACTCGTCGATCGGTTTATCGTCGATCGGTTTTTTCTTCGCCTTCATGATGTTTGGCAGAGAGGCGTAGCGCGGCTCGTTGAGGCGGAGGTCGGTTGTCACGATCGCGGGACCTTCCAGCGCAACCGTTTGCAAGCCGCCGTCCACTTCGCGGGTCACGTGCAGCTTGCCGCCCTCGGATTGGATTTCCGATGCGAAGGTGCCCTGGGGCCAGCC
>CAYYNG010000500.1:0-1931 GCA_964472435.1 uncultured Hyphomonadaceae bacterium
AACCTGATCACCTCGCCAGCCATCATCGCCATGTCGACCTCCAATAGACAGTTCGCCGAGCCGCTTCCGCGCGGACCCTCACACGGTGTCGCGAACGCGTCCACGCCCGCGCTCGATCTCCCTTAGAAGATCGGCGACATAATGGCTGAAGTCGACTTGCATCGTGTGCCGCGGGCTTGCGTAAAAGTGGCCGAGATGCGTCTTCTCATCGGCGTCGATCACCCGCGCCATTTCGCCCGGGTCTGGGAAGTCGTAGGCGCCGGCGAGCTTCGCGGCTACGAGTTTCGATTGTTGTTCGGCGAAATTGACGAGCGTCGGCAGGGGCTGGGCGAGGCCGAGGAAGAAGAGGGTCGGCCAGCCGGGCTTCGCGATGCGTTTAAAGAGCGGAAAGCGGTTTTCGCTTGGCGTGAGATCGGGGTGGTCGAAGAAGGGAAAGGTGACGTTGTAGCCGGTGGCCCAGACAATGGCGTCGAGCGCTTCGCGCGAGCCGTCTGTGAAGACGACGCCGTCGCCATCGAGCCGTTCGATCGCGCCTTTCGGCGTGATGTCGCCGCAACCGACGCGGGTGAGGAATTCGCCAGAGACCGACGGGTGGCCGCTCAGGGGCTCGTGGTCGGGTTTCGGCAGGCCGTAATCCTCCATCTTTCCGATCGCTTTTTTGATCGCCGAGCGGGCAAGGGCGCGGCCCACGGAGGTCGGCATCCAGCCGGGCAGCACGGCTTTGTCGGCGGGTTGGCCATTCATATATTTCGGCAGCACCCAGACGCCCCGGCGCATGGAGATGAAGAGCTTGTCCGCAAGCGGCCGCTGGCTGAGCTCCGAGGCGATGTCCATCGCTGAATTGCCGCCGCCCACCACCATCACGCGTTTCCTTCGGAAATCATAGGGTTCGAACGGGTCGCGATAGTGGTGGCTATGGACCTGATAACCGCCGAACGCGCCGGGATAATCGGGCGTGCGCGGGTCCCAATGGTGGCCGTTGGCGACGATCAGGGCGTCGTATTCGCGGGTCTCGCCCGTCGACAGCGTGACGCGCCAGCGGTCGCCCGCGATGGGCTCGGCGCTCTCGACGCCGGTGTTGAACGTGATCCGCTCGCGTAGGCCGAAATGGTCCACATAGTCTTTGAAGTATTGGAAGAGCTGGGCGTGGTGGGGAAAGTCCGGCCAATCCTCTGGCACGGGGAAATCCTCAAAGGCCAGCCGCCATTTCGAGGTGTCGATGTGCAGGCTTTCATAGCAAGAGGAAAGCCCGTTCGGATTGTTGTAGTACCAGTTCCCGCCGACCTCGTCGGAAAGTTCGAAACAGTCGAAGGCGATGTCGTAATCGGCGAGGCGTTTCGCCATCGTGAAGCCGGAACAGCCCGCGCCGATGATGCAGGCTGTGGGTTTGGACGCGTCGTCGAACGCCATGGCGGGCCCCCGGGGCTGGTTTGCACTCTGCCGGGGCGATGGTATCGGCGTTGACGCACGCGTCAATTTTGGAGGATCCGCTTGGCCGATCCCAAAGCTCCCGACAATCCCATGCTGGCGGCCATGAAGGCCCACGCCGCCTCCATGATGAGCGTTGTGCCGCTGGCGAGCGCGTTCGGCTTTCAAGTGACCGATATCGAGCGCGGCCGGGCCTGGGCGCGGGCCCCCTGGCGCGAGGATTTGGTGGGCGACCCTGAGACGGGCGTCATCCATGGCGGGGTGCTCACGGCGCTGCTCGACAATCTCGGCGGCGTCGCCGTCGCCGCGGCGCTGACCGAGTTTAAATCCATGGCGACGCTGGATCTTAGGATCGACTATATGCGGCCCGCCGAACCTCGGCGCGATATCATCGGCGAGGCGGAATGCTACCACATCACTCGGTCCGTCGCCTTTGTGCGGGCCTGGGCCTATCACGAGAGCCGCGAACGCGTGATCGCCACCGCCGCCGGCGCCATCGCGCT
>CAYYNG010000501.1:0-1929 GCA_964472435.1 uncultured Hyphomonadaceae bacterium
GACGAGGCCCCTACCCGCCGCCCCGCCACCACGCCGTAGCCCTCCGCCTTCAGCCGCGCGAGCAACAGCCGCGTCGAGGCGACGCTCTGGTCAAAGGGGTCGTGCAGCAAGACAACGCCGCGCCGGCCGCGGGCCTCGAGTTTGCGGACAATCATATCGACGACGTCCTGGGGGGCGGCGCCGGTCCAATCCTGACCGTCGACATCGACACCGACCTCGACAAGCCCAAGCTCGCGGACGAAACTCGAGAGAGCAGGCGTCGTTGCAACGAACGGAAACCGGAAAAACCCGATCTCAACGCCCGGTCCGAGGGCGGTCTCGATCGCGGCCTGTCCCCGTTCGATGTCGGCCTGCGCCTCTCGCGCCGAAAGTTTGGCGAGATTGGCGTGCGCCCAACCGTGCCCGCCGAGTTGATGGCCATCGGCGACGATCCGGCGAACCAGTCGCCGATAGCTCGCAGCCTTATCCCCTCTCAGAAAAAAGACGGCCTCGACGCACTCCTCGCCAAGCGCCTCCAAGACCCGCTTCGTCCGCCAGGGATGAGGGCCGTCGTCGAAGGTTAGAACGACTTCGCCCTCTTCGAGTTCGCCCTCCAAACCGCTCGCGGACGCCGCCACCTCGATGGTGCGCGCAACGCCCAGCGCGTCCGGGCCGCAGTCGCCCGCCTTCGCTGGAGCGGCGCAGCTCGCGCATAGGGTCGCCATCGCCAGGAACACCCCGGTCGGGCGATGCAGACTCATCATCAGCTTTCCTCAAAACGCCAAACAACACAGTGTTTAAGCCAAGACCGTCCCAACGTCACGCAAGTCAGGCCGCTTGACCGTCCGCCCGCTCGGCGCCCACCGTGGTCCCGAAAACATGAGGGAGACGAAGATGACATATGCGCCATTCGATCTGACGGGAAAAACCGCACTTGTGACCGGCGGCAATCGGGGCATCGGGCTTGGCATGGCGGAGGCGCTCGCCGCGTCGAATGCGAACGTCGCCATTTGGGGACGGAAAGCCGAGGCGAACGAGGCCGCCGTGGAAGCGCTTGGCGGGCTTGGGACCGGCGAGATCAAGGCTTGGACGGTCGACGTCGCGGATGAGGGCGCGGTGGTCGAGGCCATGGCGGACGTTGCGGACGCGTTTGGCCGGATCGACTCGTGCTTCGCAAACGCCGGCGTCGGCTTCGGCGCTTCGTCTTTCATCGATTTCGACACCGAGACGTGGCGCAAGAACATGGCCGTCAATCTCGAGGGTGCGTTCTGGACCCTGCGTGAGGCGACGCGGCACATGGTGGCGCGCGCGAAGACGGGAGAGCCGGGCGGATCCGTCGCCGGGGTGGCTTCCCTCGCCGCCATCGAAGGCGCGGGCCGCAACCAGGCCTATGCTGCAACGAAGGGCGGGCTGATCTCGATGCTCAAGGGCATCGCCGTCGAGCAGGCGCGCTATGGCGTGCGTGCGAACGCAATCCTGCCAGGCTGGATCGCCACGGACATGACGGCCGGCGCCCAGGACTCCGACGTCTTCACGAGCAAGGTGATCAGCCGAGTTCCAGCGCGCCGCTGGGGCGAGCCTAAGGACTTTGGCGGCGTCGCCGTTTATCTCGCTTCGGACGCGTCCGCCTATCACTCCGGCGATACGTTCATCATCGACGGCGGCTACGCGATCTTCTGATCGCCACGGGCCGCTCGAGCCCCACGCCGCGCCGCGGAAAAAAAAAGACCTCCGCCCAGATTAGGACGGAGGTCAGACTGCGATGGTGATTTCCCTACCCAAGACACGGGCCGTCGGCAGAAACTTCAGTATCTGTAAAAGCACTTCAATGGCGCCGAAAATAAGGCAGCCGCATGATCTTATCGCACCACGATATTTACCTTAACAAATAAATACTCACTCTATTGATGAATTGGCGCCCCACTTGCTCTCCGATGAAGCGAATTCGGC
>CAYYNG010000502.1:0-1928 GCA_964472435.1 uncultured Hyphomonadaceae bacterium
ACCACTCGGCACATTGCACGCCTTCCTGGGCGACGCCGATGTCTTCCTCGCCACCCCGCCCGACGGCGTTATCGACCACTCGGTCTCCTTCGGCTGGCGGTTCGGCGCCGTCGGGCCCGTCCGCGGCGTTTCGGTGAGCGCGCGACGGCACTGGTTCTCTTCCGAGGCCGGCGACATCACCTACGGCGCCGAATGGGATTTCGGGGTGCGGGGCGCCATTTTCGGGGCCGGCGTCTCGGTCGCCTACGCCGCGTATGAGGCGGACGGTTTTGCGGACGACGTCGACAGACTATTTGTGACGGTGCAGCGGCGATTTTAATGGGAACTGAACCGGCGACGGGTCTGGGCCGACAAATGAGTGTTAGTCTGACGGGGCGGCGAGATGCGGTTTCAATCCTTCCTTTGGGCCCCGCTGGCCGCAGCCGCCCTTGCGTCGGCGGCCTGCGAGAGCTTCGTCGCCCAGCCGCCGGCCCAAGCACAGATCGACCGGGAGACGGAGGACGTCATGTCAACCTCCGAAATCTACGCGCTCGTGCCGACGCTGGACGCGTCCCGCGCGCTTGAGCGTCGGGCAAGACGGCGGGGCTACCGGCTTTCGAACCGCGAAATGCTCGACGAGCTGGACCTCGTGCTCCTGGCTTTCCAAACCCCGCGGGGGCGTAGCGGCCCGGCGGCGATCCGCGAGCTCGAGGCGCTTGAGCCGCGGGCGACCGTTGGCGTGAACCATCGCTACACGCTGCAGGAGTCCAACACGCCGGCGCCTGCGGCGAGCGGTTTCGCCCCGCGGCGCTATGCCTCCTCGATGGTCGGATGGCCGGCGGCGGGCTGCGCAGCTGCGGTGGCGGTGGGGATGATCGACGGTGCGGTCGACCCCGCCGACCCCGGCCTTGCGAGCGCCGTCGTCGTCTCGCGGGACTTCACGGGCGGCGCACCCGGCGCAGCGCGCCATGGCGCGGCCTTGGCCGAGCTCTTGGTCGGCGATGGTCGTCTCCGCGGCGCGCGTCTCTTCGCCGCCGCGGTGGTGCGCGACGACAGCGCGGGCCCGGGCGCGGCGGGCGCCGCCGATCTTGTTCGGGCGCTGAATTGGATGGCCCAGAACAATGCGCCCGTCGTCAATGTCAGCCTCGCAGGCCCTTACAACAAATTGCTCGATCGCGCCGTGCAGCAAGCCGTCGATCGCGGCATGATCATCGTCGCCGCGGTGGGCAATCACGGCGCAGCTTCGCCGCCTCGATACCCGGCCGCCTTCAACGGCGTGATCGCGGCGACCGCGATCGACAAGGCGCAACAGGTCTTTTCGCAAGCTGTGAACGGCGACCATGTCGATTTCGCCGCGCCGGGGGTCGATGTGTTCGTCGGCGCGTCCGGAGGGCGCTATGTCTCCGGCACCTCGATCGCCGCGCCGTTCGTCACGGCGCGGATCGCAAGCGACCCGGCGGCGGTCTCAAGCGGCGGGGCCCGGGCGGCCCGGCGTGTCGTGCGTGAGACCGTGGTCGATCTCGGCGCGGCCGGTCGCGATCCAATCTTCGGCGAGGGCTTGGTGCAGTCGCCCGGCTGCCCCATCGCCGACTGAGCCGGCCCGTCTCAACTTTTCTTAACTTTCTTTGAACCCCCGTTCGCGTTGAGCCGACAGAGCGTCTTACAAGCTGTGCGGGTTTTCCGAATGCTGATCCAAGGTCCCCTTCAAACCCTGCGTCCGGCCCGGATCCGAACCTCTGTTCGGGAGACCCCGCCGGCTGTCACGTCATGCGCCGACGGCGCCTCGCCACAACCTCCACATTCCCTTCTTTGATCCCTGAAAGGCCTGTTCCATGACCCAAGAGAAGAAGACATCCCGTTCAAGCGGGCTCGCCCGCGCCGCCGCTGCGCTCGGCGTGCTCGGCCTTGCGTCCCGGGCGGAGGCGCAGGAGCAGGCCTTGGACGGTTTT
>CAYYNG010000503.1:0-1926 GCA_964472435.1 uncultured Hyphomonadaceae bacterium
CCATTATGAACAATAACGATTTCGATGTCGGAGCGTCTGACAAAACGGCCCAGCGCTTCGACCTCCCGCGGTTCGCTTTGGCCAAGGAAATAATCGAGATCGCCGGCGATGAAGGCGCAAATCCGGTCGCGCTCCTCCAATCGGATCCGTTTCATCACCTCGACCAGAATCGACCGCGCGATACCGATCTTCCACAGGCTGATTTCGCGGTGCGCATTTGAGAGGATCACTTGCCGGTCGATCACATCGCCGCGCTGGCCGGACAGAGAGAAGAGCGTGAAAGATAAGAAATCCCGCAGGATAGACGGGCTGAGCCGGATCATATCCTCGCGCGTGACGTCGAAGCGAAGATAGTATCGCGCGAAATGGGAAATCTGCAGATCCGGGGCGGTGAAACACGCCTGCCAAAGATCCAGGTACCCCGCGTCCGGTATCGCCTCGGCGAGTTCCTTGCCCAGCAACGGTCCGGCGGCCTCCAGCCGCTCGAAAATGCGGGCTTGAAGCGGCGTCATCGGAGTGGTTCGGGCGTCATCCATAGCGCCACATCTCGCCGAACGTCCCACCGCTGTCCAGTGAGGCGTTGCGACGGTTTAGGCGGTTCGCAAGACCTGCGCCGGCTTGAGGCTCAGGGTCGATATGCCGACAGCGGCACCGCCGATCGCCGCTGCAGCAACCGCGAAGCTAGAGACAGCAAGCACCGTCCCAATCGGAAAGCTCCATTCCGCCTCGAAGACCCCGACGACGATCGGGTAAGCTCCGAAAACGCCGATCGCCGCCCCCAAGAGAGCGGCCACACCCCCCGCCAGTGCGAATTCGCTCGCATAGAGCCCGATCACGGCGCTGCGTGTGGCGCCAAACGTCTTCAACAGGGCCGCTTCGGCCCGCCGTTTCCGCGCCATCGCCGCGAAGGCGCCGATGAGGACGAAAAGCCCCGCCAGCGTGACCACGCCGGCGGCCGCGTTCACGCCGATCGCGATATCGCCGAACAGCTCTGCGGCCGTCGCGAGCGCAGGGCGGGTCTGAAACACCACAATGTCGGGCAACGCCGCCAGGGCCTCGATGACAGCGCCCTCGACGTCCAGGTCGGCCTGGGCGATGGCGACATGGTAGGGCCGCGCGGCTTCTAATTGCCCCGGGGACAGGATAAAGGCCATGTTGACGCCGAACCCGCCCCAATCGACCTCTCGCAGCGAAGCGACCGTCGCCTCGATCTCGCGCCCGAAGACTCGGAACCCGATTGTGTCCCCGACGCCGACGCCCAAGCCGCGCGCGGCGTCGCCTTCAACGGAAACGAGCTGCGGGCCTCTATAGTCCTTGGGCCACCAATCGCCCTCGCTGAGGACCGCTTCGGTCGGCATGACATCGGTGAAGGTCAATCCGATTTCACCGTCCACCACCCACTGCTCCGAGGGCGCCACGCCGTTCACGTCGAGGGGCTCGCCTTTCAGGGATGTCACGCGGCCCAAGAGAAACGGAACCCGGCGATACATCTCTGCGTCGTCCACCGCGACCCCCGCAGCCGCCACTGTGTCATCGAACAGCGCCGTTTGATCGTGAGGGATCTGCGAAAAGACCAAGGCGGGTGCGTTCGCTGGCGCGGTTTCGGAGATCTGACGCAGAAGGTTCGCTTGCACGGCGGCGACCAAGGTCAAGAGCGCGATGCCGAGCCCGAGCGCAGGCGCAATGGTCGGAGCGAGCGATCCGGGCCCGCCGAGATTGGCGAGGGCGAGCCGCCGCAGGCCCTCCGCTCGATGGGCGCCGCGGCGGGCGGCTGCGCGGATTAACTGTGCGATGCCAAGGAGAAGGAGATAGGTCGCCGCGGCGCCCGCAAGCAAGCTGATCGTGACGATCGGCCGAGGGCTCGCCCCCGCTGCGACGGCTACCAGCGCGACGCCCGCCAGGATTGAGATGCTTCTTTCAAACCAG
>CAYYNG010000504.1:0-1920 GCA_964472435.1 uncultured Hyphomonadaceae bacterium
GCGCCACCTTCTCAAAATCTTCTCCGAACCCCAACTCGGCCCGGTCTTCTTCGAGTTCATCCCGCGCAAGGGCGCCGACGGCTGCGGCGAGGGCAATTTCAAAGCCCTCTTCGAAAGCATCGAACGCGACCAGATCAATCGCGGGGTTCTGAAGGTTGGGGAGCCGGCGGAATGACCGCCGCCCCCGCCCTCCAAGGCGTCCACCACGTCGCCTATCGTTGCAAGGACGCGAAAGAGACCGTCGAGTTCTATCGCGACGTCCTCGGCATGGACTTCCAGCTCGCCATCGCGGAGGACAAGGTGCCCTCCACGGGCGCGCCCGACCCTTACATGCACATTTTTCTCGATGCGGGGGCCGGCAACGTGCTCGCCTTCTTCGAGCTGCCGAACAGCCCCGAGATGGGCCGCGACGAGGCGACGCCGCAATGGGTGCAGCACATCGCCTTCAAGGGCGCGACCATGGACGACCTGATGGCCGCCAAGGCCCGGGCTGAGGCCCATGGCCTCGACGTGTTAGGGCCGACGAACCACGGCATCTTCAAGTCGATCTATTTCTTCGATCCCAACGGCCATCGCTTGGAGCTCGCCTGCGACACCGGCACGCCCGACCAGATGGCCGAGCTGAAGCGCGTCGCGCCGGAGATGCTGGAGGAATGGTCGCGGACCAAGAAAGCCCCGCGGCACGCGGCCTGGCTGCATGAGAAGATCGAGGCGGAGGGTTAGGGGCGCGCGTTGAACGGATCGACCAACGTCAAGCCGACGCCCTCGAAGTCCCTCACATTCCGGGTCGCCACCGCGAAGCCCCGCGCCAGGGCGATGGCGGCGATTTGGGCGTCGGCGAAATCGACGGGGCGGCCGGCGGCGCGGCGCTGGCATATGACCTCGGCAAGGTAAGGCGCGTGCGACCGTTCAAAGCCCAGCATTCGATCGCCAATGACAAGCTTCTCGAAATCGTTGAAATCCCTTGTCAAATCGCTTTTTCGCCGGCCGTCGGACATGATGGCGAGACCAACGAGAATCTCGGCGGCTGACACGCTTGTCAGATAAAGATCGCTTGCTGACTGCGTCTTGAGCCAATCGCGGACCTCGCGACTGGGCGGCGTGCCCATGAATTCCGACACGATGTTGGTGTCGAGAATAATCACTCAAACTGGATCGGCGTGACGGGATTGTTTCTAGGCATGGGCTCGAACGGCTCGCCGTCCCAGGACCGGCTGAAGATGCGGACCATCATTTCCCCAGCGCTTTCCTCCCCCGCCACGGCGGCGCGGAGGATGCGCCGCACCTCCTCTTCCATCGACACCCCATGGGTGGCGGCCCGGCGGCGAAGCGCGGCGATGGTGTCTTTGTCGAGTTGGCGTACACTAAGGCTTGGCACGATGGCAGATTTACGCATTGAGGGCATTGCTGTCAAATAAACAATACTGCTAGCAGGAGGCCACCTGGATGAAACTCGCCACCCTGAAAAACGGCTCGCGCGACGGACGCCTAGTCGTCGTCTCGAAGGACCTCACCCGCGCGACCGACGCCGCCCGCATCGTCCCCACGCTGCAAGCGGCGCTCGACGACTGGGCGACCGTCGCACCGCGCCTTGCGCGCATGGCGGAAGGGGTGGAGCTCGGCTCGGCGCCGACGGTCCGGTTCCACGAGCACGAGTGCGAAAGCCCCCTCCCCCGGGCCTATCAATGGGCCGATGGCTCGGCCTATATCAACCATGTCGAACTGGTCCGGAAGGCCCGCGGCGCCGAGGTGCCTGAGAGCTTTTACGACGACCCCCTGATGTATCAGGGCGGCTCGGACGCCTTCCTCGCCCCGCGCGACCCGATCCCCCTCGGCGACCCCGCCTGGGGCTGCGACATGGAGGGCGAGATCGCCGTCGTCACCGACGACGTGCCGATGGGCGTGTCTGAAGCGGACGCG
>CAYYNG010000505.1:0-1915 GCA_964472435.1 uncultured Hyphomonadaceae bacterium
AATAGTAGGCGCCCGGGCAACACCTCGCGGCGCGGTTTCGTCAAAATCCATAACACCGAAAGGCGGGCTTCGGCCCGCCTTTTGCTTGGGAAAAATCCAAATATCGCCACAACTTGGAACCGTTTCCAACGAAAGCGGTTCACATGATGGCCGTTAAGAAAGGCTCGTAGGACTGGGTTTGGATCGCCAGAGTTATTTATGATATCTTAGCAGCGGGGACAGCCTATGTTGCTCGAACTTGGAGTGGCGTGCATGATTAGGCTCATAAAGGGTGTAAGACGCATGATGCTCATCATCGGCGGCGTTTTGGGGACGGTTGCATGCCATGGGTGCGCGACGGCGCCGCAATATTATTATACAGGCCAAGCCGCCGCTCCGCTTAGCGAAGGCATGCGCCTTGCGGCGGGCGAAGGGTTCGCTTCAACCGATCCGCTATGGGACGCGGCGAACGCCCCCGAAGTTTCAACCCAAGCTTTATTGGATTCGGTTACGCGGACCATGTTTTCGAAAGCAGGGGTCGCGAACGCAGCGCCCCTCGCTTTCAATTTGGGATCCGCCGAAACGCCGGCTGTGACCGTATCTGTCGCCACCCCCGAGGGGCCGGATCTCTTCGATGCAGAGTCGCTCCTCCGCGATCCGCTGGCGCAGTTCGCCGCGTTGCAGAGTCGTCCGGGCGAGTTCGGCCTGCCCGCGATCGGCCCCGCCGACGCGCGCGCCTTCGCCGCGGAGATCGCCATCGACGTTCCGCGCGAACGCTCGGGCCTCGGCCTGGATGTCGGCATTACACCCCGCGCCAATTACAGGAACCAGGGCGACCTGACCGTGCGCGGGTTCGGCGCGGAGCTGCGCATTGGTGAGTTCGATCAACGCGGCACCGGCGCGCGCTCGAACTCCTGGTACGTCTTTGCGTCGGCCGATGGCGAAGCGCTCGTGTGGGAGACCGGCGACAACGGCGTCACCTCGCTGGTCAACAACGTCAAACTGCGCGATGCGGTGACGGTGGGCGATTTGCAGGCGGGCGTCTCGATCCACAAATTCGGCGGCGAGTTTTCGCTCAGCTATATTCGCCGCGAGACCGAGTTCCGCCAAGGCACGATGGACGTGAACGAGGTCGAAGACTTCGGCGGCGTCTCCTTCACGCTCCGCCGCTAGGCGGCTGGGGCCCGGCGTCCGATCGCAGCGACAACGCGAACAAGGCTCCGTAGACCAAATCGATGCCGGCGCCGGCGAGGCCGCTGAGCGCAAGCCCCCCCGCCGCGGCGCCCCAGCCAGCGAGGGCGAAGGCGGCGAGCTTGCCATAAACGGCGAGGCGGATGATCGCACGGTTCCGCTGAAAATCGAGGCCCGCCCAAATGTAGCCGAGCCCGAACGCACCCACCGCCGCCGCGAACACGGCCAGAACGCCCGCCGCGCCGGGCGGCGCGTCCATGCCTGTCATGGAGCGCCATATTGGGCCGGGGGCGGCGAGGAACAGCGCGGCGACGATCAGATTGACCGCCCCCGCGCTGAGGCAGATGGCGCGAACCGGCATGCTCGACGCCGCCTCTAGAAGACCTGCGGGCGCTCGATTTTATCGACGTGCAAGCCGCACTCGGTTTTCTCCATGCCGGCCCAGCGCCCCGAGCGAATGTCGCCGGGAGCGGCGGCGGGCTTCAGCCGCCACCGCGGGGTGTCTGGGCGCCGAAGGCTCATCGCCGTGCGCCCTTGGAGGATGGGTTCGCGTTGCGGGCGGATAGCCCGTCAGCGCCTGCTCCGGCACGACGAGGACGGCGGCGCCGGCCTTTTCCGAGCTGCGGATCGCCTCGCCCACGAGCTCGGCGTTGCCGCGCACGTCGCCGACCGTCGTGTTCATCTGTGCCAACGCGACGCGCAGCGGGTCTCCTGACGCAGTCAGCTCCGGATCCGGTGGGGCCGC
>CAYYNG010000506.1:0-1902 GCA_964472435.1 uncultured Hyphomonadaceae bacterium
CAGCGGGGTGGAGGCGTCCGACGCCTGCGCCGCGCCCATGGCGAGCATTAGATCCTTCAGCATCATTGCGGCCGCAAAGCCTGGCGCGTAGTCCCGGTTCGCTGGGCTGGCCGGCACGGGGCCCGGCACCGGGCAATAGCTCGTCATCGACCAGCTCTGCCCCGAGGCTTTGGACGAGATGTCGAAAAAGGTCTGCGGATCAAGGCCGAGCTTTTCGGCCAGAACAAAAGCTTCGCACGTGCCGATCATGGTGATGGCGAGCAGCATATTGTTGCAGATTTTCGCGGCCTGGCCCGCGCCGGCGTCGCCCGCATGGATCACCGCCTTGCCCATCGCCTCCAGGATCGGTTCGGCGCGGGCGAACGCGGTCTTCGATCCGCCGACCATGAAGGTCAAGGATCCAGCCTCGGCTGCAGCCACGCCGCCGGAGACGGGCGCGTCCACCATATCGAACCCATGCTCGCCGGCCTCGGAGACAACCGCCCGGGCGCTTTCGACATCGATCGTGGAGCAATCGAGAAAGAGCGCGCCGCCGCCGGCGTGGTCGAAGACCCCGCCCTCGCCGCCATAGACGGTGCGCACATGGGCGCCCGCCGGCAGCATGGTGACGACGGCGTCGGCGCCCTTCACGGCGTCGGCGATGCCCGAGGCGCCGCTCGCTCCACTCGCTTCGGCGGCTTTTACGGCATCGGCGTTCAGATCGAAGGCGCGGACCCTGTGCCCCGCTTTGACCAGATTGGCCGCCATGCCGGAGCCCATATTGCCGAGCCCGATGAATGCGATGTCGGCCATAGCCGCCTCCTCTATCCGCCGCCGAGCGGCGTACCCCGCGCCGCCCAAGCCGTAACCTCGCCCGTGGCGTCCGCGAAAATCGCGCGCCACCCGGCCGCGGTCCGCCGCAAAACATAGGCCGACACCCAATCGGTGATCGGTTCGCCTTCGGGCGTCATCATCGTGTCTGCGACCTGCATTGCGGCCGTGTCGGGGCCCATTGGGGCGGCGCTCAACACTTTACGCTCAACCCGCCTTGCGTTCTGGCGCTCGTAGAAATCGACGAGGGCCTTGGTGTTCCGGTCGAAGCTTACCGGATCCAGCGCGGCGAGACTTCGCGCGCCGCTGACGATCAGCGCCGGAAAGGCCCAATGGAACCCGATGCCAACGACGTCGAACGCCTCAAACGCTTCGACATAGCTCGCGCACCAAGCGTCGAGCTCGACGACGAGGTTGGCAATGGTCGTCACGGGAAGGAGAGCTCATCGGCGCCGAGGGGCGCGAACACCTCGTCAAGGAGGTCATCATGAACGCCCTCCAGCGTCGCGGGCGACCAGTTCGGCGCATTGTCTTTATCAACAATCACCGCGCGGACGCCTTCGAGGAAGTCGTGGCTCATGACCTGGCGGCGGCCGATCCGGTACTCCATGCGCATGTTCTCTTCGAAGGTTTCGAACGTCGCGCCCTTGCGAAGTTGGCGCAGGGCGACCTTCAGCGTGCGCGGCGATTTGGTATCCAGCGCCTTGATTTGGCGCGCCGCCCAGTCGCCGCCATCCTCCGCCAACGCCGCACGGATTTCCTCAACCGTGTCGAAACGGAAGCACCGATCGATTGTCTCGCAATGGGGATCGAAGCTCGCCGCGCCGAGGGGCGCGCGCAGGGGAGCGAGGATCTCGCCGAGCATCTCGGCCGCGCCGAATGAAAAGTCCGCCGTCGCGATCTGCTCCTTGAGATTGGGGAGGAGTTCGGCCGGCACGTAGTGAGTGGCGACGCCCGCCGCCGCCACGTCCGCGCCCTTAAGCCGCGCGCCTGTCAGCGCCAGCCAGGTGCCAAGCGCGCCGGCGAGCCGCGGCAAAAACCAGCCGCCGCCGACGTCGGGGAACAGGCCGATCCCGGTCTCGGGCATGGCGA
>CAYYNG010000507.1:0-1884 GCA_964472435.1 uncultured Hyphomonadaceae bacterium
CGCGTCGAGCGTCTCCATCAGGTCGTTGTAGTGCCACTCGAGGGCGTCGAGCGCCTTGGCGGCGATCGGGTTGCGCCGCTCGCACTCCTTGGAGAGCTCATGCGACTCGGCCAGCAGGAAGCGCTGCTCCTTGGCGGTGTTCTTGTAGACGTTGTGGAAATGCATCTTGTTGATCTGGATGCTCTGGAGGTCGTTCCAGAGGAAATCGGTCTGCTTGATCAGGCTCTCGTTCTGGATCGTGTCGACGCGGAAGCCCTCCTTGATGTCCGCGTTGGCGCGGCCGCGCAGGCGGTGGGCGCCACTGGAGCGGTGCAGGGCGTCGATGTCTCGAAGCCGCTGATCGACCTCGCGGTCCGCCGCGCCGAGACCGCGGGCGCGGCGGCGCGGTTCACCGTCGCCGACGCATCGGCCTGGACCTCGGAAACGCATTTCGACGTTTTGATCTCCCGCTTCGGGGTCATGTTCTTCGGCGATCCCGAGGCCGCCTTCCAAAACCTTAGAGCCGCCATGGCGTCGGGGGGCCGGCTCGCCTTCGCCTGCTGGCGGCCGATGGCGGAGAATGAATGGGTGGCCGCGCCGCTCCGAGCCGTCTTGCCGCTCCTAAGCGCGCCGCCGACCCCGCCGCCGCCCGGCGCCCCGGGGCCCTTCGCTTTCGGCGACCGGGCGCGGATCGAAGATCTTCTAAAAGCCGCGGGTTGGATCGAGGCGGCGGTTGCGCCCTGGGACGGGGATATCGTCTTGCCGGGCGATACCGCCGAAGACGCGTCGCGGTTCGCGCTCGAGATCGGCCCCATCTCCCGCCTGCTTCAGGAAGAGGACATTCCAACGGAGGCGGCTTTGGAGCGGCTGGCGCCTCTCTTCTCAGAGCGCAGATCGCCGGAGGGGCGGACCGCCTTGTCCGGCGCCGCTTGGATCGTCCGGGCGCGCGCCGCATGACCGCGGCCGAGGTCAATTTCGACGGCTTGATCGGCCCCAGCCATAATTATGGCGGCATGTCCGAAGGCAATCTCGCCAGCGCGAAGAACGAGGGGCTTGTTTCCAATCCGCGCGAGGCGGCGCTTCAGGGCCTTGAAAAGATGCGGGTCTTGGTGCGGGCGGGGTTGATCCAGGGCGTCTTGCCGCCCCCCGATCGACCAAATTTCGCGCTGCTCCACGCGGCCGGGTTCGGGGCCGAGGATCGCGGCGCGATCACTCGCGCGGCGAGCGAGGCGCCGCAGCTTCTTAAAGCGGCGTATTCGGCGAGCGCGATGTGGGCGGCGAATGCAGCGGCCGTCTCCCCCTCGGCCGATACGTCGGACGGAAGGCTGCACTTCACCCCGGCCAATCTCAGCACGATGCTTCACCGCTCGATCGAGCATCCAGCAACCCGTGCGCTGCTCGAGCGGGTATTCGGCGACGCCACCCGTTTCGCCGTCCACCCGGCGCTGCCCGCCCATTCCGATTTCTCCGACGAGGGCGCCGCCAATCACGTCCGGCTTTGCGCCGCCCATGGCGCGCCGGGCGTCGAACTGTTCGTGTTCGGTCGAGACGCCGGCGAGAGCCTCGCCGGCTTTCCCGCCCGCCATACCCGGCTTGCAAGCGAGAGCGTCGCCCGCGCCCATGGACTGGATGAAACCCGGACCGTCTTCGCGCGCCAATCCAAGGCGGCGATCGCGGCCGGCGCGTTCCATAACGACGTCGTCTGTGTTGGAACTTTGGAGACGCTTTTTTTCCACGAGCGCGCGTTCGAGCATACCGGCGACGTTCTGGAGGCCGTGCGAAGGGCGGGCGAGGGCCGCTTTGAGCTGGCGCCCGTTATCGTTCCGGAAGCGGAGGTTCCGCTGGCGGCCGCGATCTAGTCCTATCTTTTTAAATCGCAATTGCTCCAATGGCCCTGGGGTGCTC
>CAYYNG010000508.1:0-1872 GCA_964472435.1 uncultured Hyphomonadaceae bacterium
AAGGACGAACAAATCGCCGTTGCGGAGCGTGTTGCGGACAACCGGCCCGGCCTTCTCGAGCTCGGGGATGAGCAGCGCGGCGAAGACGCCCGAATTGTTGGACGTTTCAGAGACGACCAAATCGCCAAGGATCTCCTGGACGTCCTCCGACGCGCTGAACTCCTCAACCGGGATGTTCCAGTCATGGTCCTCCGCCACCCGGCTCGAGCGCCTGCGCCCCTGGCGGGAGAGTGTATAAACCGAAGCCCCTGAGATCTCCGGCGACCGGGCGGCGTCAGCGTGGATCGAAATGAAAAGGTCGGCCCCCCATTCCCTTGCCAAGGCGACCCGCTCCTCAAGCTCTAAGAACCGATCATCGTCTCTTGTCAGGCGGACATCATAGCGTGCTTCGGCCTCCAATAAGGCCTTAAGGGTCAGCCCTGCCTGCAAGTTCACCGTCCGCTCGAAGACGCCGCTGGCGCTTTGAGTGCCCGGGTCTTTGCCGCCATGGCCGGGATCGATCACAATTGTGTAGACCGCAGCCTGCGAGCGCGTCGGCGCGGCGTCTGGCAACGACCGCGGGGGCCCCCGCGCGGCCGAGGGCGCGGCGGCGTCGCGCTCGAGCGCGGCGGGTTTGAGGCTTGGCGGCGGCGGCGCCCGCGCGGCGACCAAAGCCGCTGAGCCGTCCGCAAGGCGCCGGTTCAGCCGCGGCAGGTCGAGCCGCGCGCGTTCGCGGAACCGCGCGGCCGAGACGGCGACGAGATCGAGAACCAATCGATGATTGGCCGCTTCGCCTGCGGGCGGCAGGTTCAGCCGCTGCGCGATCATCATGGGGCCTTCAAGTTCCAATCGGAGCCGGCTCTGCGACCAGTCGTAACGGGCCACCCCGGTCTCAGGCGCATGCGAGACCTTCGCCGGGCCGCTGGACGACCCTGGAATGTCGATAAGCAGGGCGTATTCGCCGATCTGCGCGATCGCGAAATCCGCATGCTCGACCGGCGAACCGGCTTCGATCACGATCCGGGTCTCGTCCGCGGCCCCCGAGATCCGCATCGCGGTCACATCGGCGCTCGCTCTCTGTTCCGCGACGAATAGAAAAAGAAGACTGATGAGGAACCGCACGATTGGTTTCCGCTCCAAGCAGCTAGGGCTCGCAGCCGTCGCCATGCCCTCTTCTACCTTAATGGCCGATGTATCGCATCGTCTTCCACTGCGATTCCGAAGTTTAAGAAATTGCCGCTTTCCAAGCCGCGTGATTAAGGGCAATTATGGAGAAGGCGGCGAACACGCCGTCCTCGGACGATTCCTTTCCTCACGCGACCGTATGGTATCGACCAGCGCCCGCGATGCGAGGAAAACCGGATTAGGCAATGCACCTCGGACCCAGACGTCAGGTTATGGAAGCCGCCGCATCGAGCGGCCTGTTTCCGTCCTACAGCGCGCCGGTTCCGCCCCAACACAGCCGCCCTTGCGCCCCTTCCCTGTCACTGATCGACAGGCGTGCGGCGCGGCGGCCACGAAAGGTTTTATTCTATGAGCAAGCAAATGCTGATCGACGCGGTCCACCCGGAAGAGACCCGGGTGGCGGTCGTCACTGCAGGTCGCGTTGATGATTTCGACTTTGAGACAACCGGCCGTAAACAGCTTCGCGGCAATATTTATCTGGCGAAGATCACCCGCGTAGAGCCGGCGCTCCAGGCCGCGTTCGTTGAATATGGCGGCAGTCGCCACGGCTTCCTCGCGTTCAGCGAAATCCATCCCGACTATTATCAGGTCCCGAAAGACGACCGCGAGGCGGCTTTGCGGGAGGAAGCCGAACGCGCCGCCGCCGAAGCCGACGAAGACGAGGATGAAGAAGACGACGACGAAAACGGTTCCGTCGACAGCGGCGGG
>CAYYNG010000509.1:0-1857 GCA_964472435.1 uncultured Hyphomonadaceae bacterium
CGCGCGCTCGCCGCGCTGGTGCGGTTCGCCTTGTCGAACGAGGTCTTGTAGACGAAGCCGAGGCCCAGCTCGGCCGTCAGTTCTTTGAGAGCCGCCGCCGTCTCCATCGCATGGTCGCGGCTCTCCATGGCGCAAGGACCGGCGAACAAGGTGAACGGCAATGCGTTCCCAACGCGGACCACGTCGCCGCCAAGCGGGATTTCGATGATGGAGTTCGCGGAGCTCATGGCGGCGACGAGCCTCTTTTGCTTTACCTGCATAGTCTAATGCGCAATGGTCTGGCGTGACAGCCTCGATCCCATTGCGATACCGCCACGCGGCCCCGAAGCCTGGAAGGCGGCTAGGCCAGTCGAAGCGGCCCAGGGGCCGCGTTCACCCTGGCGCGTGGGCAAGGTTCGCGTCACCGCAAACAGGGTCGACCCGCAGGCCTGGTCTCCAAGCGGCGGATAGCATGCCCGAGATCCGGCTTCATAGGACGAGTTTCGTTGCGTCCGCGACATAGTTATAGATCGCCGCGAAACCATCTTTGTCCCGCTTCAATTCGCAAGCTGACGGTTCCAGGGCGATGATGTCCAGCAAAATCCGGTACGAGCTTCGTCCTTGGTGAATTAAACGCGCTTCGCTGCAAACGGCGTCTTCCCTCCGAATAATCGCGGGGTCGCAGTCGGAGATCGCGCTGCGCAAGTAGGCGGCGAACCCGCTGCTCTCGCAAAAATCCACGAACAATTTCGGCGTTCCCAGACGATGCTGGTAGGCATCGGCGGCGGGATCGAAAAATTGGACGCGCTCTGCATCATCCTCTTCGATTTCGCTCAGTATCTCATGTTTCGCTGCGGCGTTTGGAACGAGAACCACTGCGCGGGGGATGGCCGTCTTCCGAAGGCAAAGCCGCAGCGCGTTCGCCACATGAAGGATGTCCCGGTGTTCATCGAAGGCGAGAAAGGCGGTCGGTGCGCCGCGAAGATACTTAAGTAATGTCGCGGTCTCTGTGCTCGCCGGCAGGGTCGGCACCTGGAACCAGCGCGTCTCCCCATCGGGCACGCCGCCCAAGCTCAATGCACCGAGCGTACATGCAACGGCGAAACCGCCACCCTGCCGATAGGCCCGCCCCCGGGGGGCTGAGCCGCCTGGCGCATGCTGGCTGGACTGTTGGCTCACCAAGACGCCGCGCCACGCGCTCGAGGCTGCGATTACGGCCGGATCCAGTTCACCCAGCGCCCAGATCGAGACAACGCGAGAACCGGTCAAGATCAGACGAAACTCCGCTTCGACCTCGCCGACTGCAAACACCGGCCGTGACCAGCGTCCCATCTGTTTGAGATCAGATCTCGCATCCTCGACAGACTGCGCCGTCTCAGCGTCGCCTGTGAAAAAGAAAAGCACGTTGAACACGGCCGCCGCGAACTGGCCGCAGCTTATCAATAATGCGCGATACGCCGCATCGCGGGCGAACTGCTCTGGGTCGACCACGAAAACAGCACGAGGCTTCAGCCTTGATATCACGCTGACGAGCGACGCCGCCGCGGCTTCGCCGCGCTTTACCTGCTCCTCTGCCGCCTTCTGGGATGCATTGCGCAGAGCGGGCAACCCGGAACGGTCGAAAGCCAGGTCGATGCAGTCCTCTACGATCGTCTGAAGCGACGCGCATTCGTGGCTGTGGTGTTGCGGAGAGTACCCTTCGAACGCGTGGCGGTGGGATATCACCGGAACACCGTAACCGAGCGCCTCGCCAACCTTGATTTTCTGGCCGGTGCTGAACTCCATCGGGACGACAACGACATCCACCTCGACGACAAAGTCTGCCACGCTGGAATCAACGCCCATGCTTTCGACGTTGTATTTGCTCGTATATTTCTC
>CAYYNG010000510.1:0-1847 GCA_964472435.1 uncultured Hyphomonadaceae bacterium
GAGACGATTTGGTTGAACGCATTGGTAGAGAACGCCGACGGCACGAGAACTTGGCAACCGCATAGGCCCCGCCCCACCCCTGCCGCATTCAGGGGGCACTAACCGCGGCCGACTCAGGTTAGCAAACGAGCTCACACCGGCCGGGAGGGCGGGATGGCGCGGGGGCCCCGCAAAACGAAGCAAACACCGCGCTTCGGCGCGAAAGGCGCCGCCGCGGCGTCGGCCACGCCCGGGGCGACGCGCGCCGGCGGGCTCGCCGGCCTGGCGGGCCGCATGCTGTGGGCCCGCCGCTCGGTCTGGTTCCGCGGCGGGCTGGTCGCCGCCCTTCTCCTCGCCCTCGCCGCCGGCGCCGGGGCCGCCCGGCTCTGGTGGGTGCTCTATCGCGGCATGCCATCGCTGCCGGCGGTGGAGCAGCTCTGGTCGGCGGGCCGGCCGCCGGCCATGGAATTCGTCGCCCCGGACGGGACGACCATCGCCATTCGCGGCGCCCGCTATGGCCGGGCCGTGCGGCTCGACGCGCTGCCGCCCCACGTGCCCGCGGCCTTTATCGCGGCCGAGGACAAGCGCTTTTATGAACATGACGGCACGGACCGCACAGCGATCGCCCGGGCGCTCCTTTCCAATCTCTGGCAGGGGCGGACCGTTTCCGGCGCCTCGACCATCACCCAGCAGCTGATCAAGCGGCTGGTGCTCTCGCCCGAGCAGACCCTGCGGCGCAAAGCCCAGGAAGCGGTGCTGGCCCAACGGCTGGAGCGGCGGCTCTCGAAGGACGAGATTCTGGAGCTTTATCTCAACCGCGTCTATTTCGGGGCGGGCGCCCACGGTTTGGGGGCGGCGGCCTCGGTCTATTTTGCGAAGCCAGCTGCGGAGCTGACGGTGGCGGAGGCGGCGATCTTGGCCGCGGTGCTGAAAGCGCCCTCGCGGCTGGCGTTGGATAAGAACCTCGGCGCGGCGCTGGAGCGCCAACGCTATGTGCTTGATCAAATGGTGGATTATGGCGCGCTGACGGCCGAAGAGCGGGATGCGGCGGCCGCGGAGGTCTTGCAGCTGGCGGAGACGGCCGGGGGCGAGGACCCGCGGCTCGGCCATGCGCTGGACGCGGTGATGGACCGGGTGGGGCGGACCCTGCCCGAGGCGCCGGGGGACCTCGTCGTGCATGTGACGCTGCAGCCCGAGCTGCAGATCGCGGTGGCGGACATCGTGCGGACGCGGATCGAAGAGCAGGGCGAGGCGCTGGCCGTGGGCGAGGCGGCGGCGGTCTTGATGCGGCCCGGGGGGGAGGTGGTCGCCCTGGTCGGGGGGGTGGATTACGAGGCGTCTCAGTTCAACCGCGCGACCCAGGCCCGCCGCCAGCCGGGCTCTGCGTTCAAAGCCTTTGTTTTTGCCGCGGCTTTAGAGGGCGGGGCGACGCCGACGGACGTCCTGGAGGACCTGCCGGTGCAGTTCGAGGACTGGACGCCGCAAAACTATGGCGGGGGACATCTCGGGCCGGTGACGCTGGCGGAGGCGTACGCGCGGTCGGTGAACACGGTGGCGGCGGCGCTGGGGCGGGAGATCGGGGAAGACCGGATCATCCAAATGGCCGAGAGGCTGGGTATCGTCTCCGAACTCAAACCCCTCCCCTCCATCGCCCTCGGCAGCCAAGAGACCTCGCTCTATGAGCTGACGCGCGCAAATGGCGCTTATGCGACCGGGGGCGAGCGGGTGGACCCCCATCTCATTGACCGGATCGAAGATTCCCGAGGCGCCATCCTGTACGAGCGGCCCGATTACGACCCTTTGCGCGTCCTCGCCGCCGAGCTTGCCCATGACATGAACGCCATGATGCGAGACGTGATCCTAACCGG
>CAYYNG010000511.1:0-1843 GCA_964472435.1 uncultured Hyphomonadaceae bacterium
GATGGTCGCATTATGTCCGCGGAACTGGTTTATATTGTAGCGCTTAAGCGCCCCTTTTTCGAACAGCACCGCTGTGCGGCCGTCCCGACAAATGCCGATGCCGCTGCTGCCGTCGGTCCAGCGGTAGAAGTACCGATCGCCCACCGCTGACTCAAAGTCCTTCCGACTTGCCATCCATCACCCCTGTCAGTTGCAAAACCATGCGGCGTCTCGCCGATCAAGATGACGGCCATGTGACGCTCGCGAGGACGTGAAGAACGATCCGTCAGATTTTCTCGAGCACCAGCCGCGTCCAGGTGACGCCGCTCGCGCGGTTGTCGGCTTGCAGCGAGCCCATATGGCGATTGAAGATCGGCCGGAAGCCGTGCGGCGCGGCGAGATCGATCGTCTCGTCGGCTGTGACATCGAACATGCGCCGCCCTTCCGGAACCGGCCCATGGCGCAGCGAAAGCGAGACCCGCGAGCCGGAATGAGCGAGGGCGGCGAGGCGGGAGATCCCAGTCTTTTGTTCGCCCGTGTCGAGGTGCATCCAAACCGCGGTCAGAAGGACGAGATCGAAGGTGCGGCCAAGGGCGAGCAACCGTCCAAGCCGCGGCAGAGCGTCGGCGAGCCAAAGGATTCTGGGATCGGGATGGGTGGTTTGGGCGCGCTGAAGGAACTCCGGTGTCGGCTCCACCGCCGTCACATCATATCCGGCCGCCGCCAGGTGCGCCGCGTCCCGACCCGACCCCGCGCCGATATCAACGACCGAGGCGGGCGGATCTGGAAAGAGATCAGCCACCGGCGCGTGGATTTCGTTGAAAGTTCGGCTGTCATATCGCTCGAACAGAACATCGGCCTGGTCACCGTAGCCCTGGGCGCCTGGGTGGCGCGCCACGCTCACGCCGCCTTCTCCAGGAAGACGTGCACATTGTCGTTCGTCAGCCGCGTCGCCCAGTTGATGAGCGAGAGGCGGTAGCCTGCGCCCTTGGCGAGGCGCCGAAGGCTGCGCAGGTCGAAATAGTTGAGATGGTCCGGGAAGCGAAAGCCGCACCAGTCCCGCCCGCGAACAAGGCGATTGAGCGTCGCATAATTTGGGACTTTCACATAAATCGCCCCGCCCGGCCTTAGCTTTCGGCGGGCGATCTCGAGCACGTCCCGCGGCCGCGCCTCGTGTTCGAGATAGGAGCGCATAATGATCCCATCGAGGCTCGCCTCCTCGAAGGCGTCGAAGCCTTCCAGCGCCGGCGCATGAACTGCGAAACCGCCCTTTTCCCGCATCACCGCGTCGGCGCGTTCGGCAGCCGCCTTCTCGATTTCTATGCCGAACGGGGTGAACTGAGCCGGCACATGGTTCACCGGCCCGCAGCCGACATCCAAGACGGCCCCGCCCGGAGCGATTTTCCGCGCGATATAGCCCCACTCGTCGGGCCGGATCATGTGCAGCCGCCAGCGGGTCTTATCGTCGAGCCACTGGATGAAGGGCTGTTTCTCTTTGCGCCGCTTTTTTTCCTTCTTGGCCTGTTGGGTCCAGGCGAGGTCTTCGGAGAGGGCCTCATAGACCGGCGCGTGGGCGAGATAGACGAAGCCGCACTCGGTGCACCGAACGGTCGGCCAGTCGGGGTGGCTGTAGCGGGGAAGGGCCCGCGCCTCGGCGCCGCCGCACACCGGGCAGGTTCGCGTCACCCTCGCAAGGCCGTCGGCCGCCATCGCCGCGCACTCCATCCAAACTCCACGCGAGTGATCGCGCGAAGCGGCCCGCGCGGCAAGCCTTAGAGCTCGCTCACATCACATCCCCGCGCTTCGAGGATCGGCTTCATCTCCCTATAAGCGGCGGGCGTGCGGAACAGGGGGATGCGGGGGT
>CAYYNG010000512.1:0-1819 GCA_964472435.1 uncultured Hyphomonadaceae bacterium
CAAGGCCCGCGCCCGCGACCCGGGCAGCCGGGCCAAGATCGGCGTTCTTTCGAACGACAGCTCGATCGTCCCGGGCGGCGCCTGCGTCGGCATGCGCGGCGCGCGTGTGCAAGCGGTCGTGGGGGAGCTGTCCGGCGAAAAGATCGACATCATTCCCTGGTCGCCCGATGACGCCACCTTCATCGTCAACGCGTTGCAGCCCGCCGAGGTGTCGAAGGTCGTGCTCGACGAAGACGAAGAGCGCGTGGAGGTCGTTGTGGCCGACGACCAATTCCCGCTCGCCATCGGCCGACGCGGGCAGAATGTCCGCCTCGCTTCGCAGCTTTCGGGCTGGCAGATCGATCTCATCACCGACAGCCAAGACTCCGAGCGCTACCAGCAGGAATTCGCCGCCCGCACGGCGCTGTTCATGACGGCGCTCGACGCCGACGAAACCTTGGCGCAGCTTCTCGCCTCGGAAGGCTTCGAGACGGTGGAGGAGATCGCCTATGTCGACATTGAAGACTTCACCTCCATCGACGGGTTCGACGAGGAGGTCGCCGCCGAATTGCAGGAGCGCGGCCGGGAGTACCTGGCGCGGCTGGCTGAGGAGAACGACGCGCGCCGCCGGGAGCTGGGCGTTGAGGACGCGGTGATGGAGCTCGAGGGCATGACGCCGGCCTTCGCCGTCGCCCTTGGCGAGAACGACATCAAGAGCGTCGACGATGTCGCAGGCCTTGTGCCCGACGACATCACCGGTTGGCGCGAGCCCGGGCCCGATGGCAAACCCGTGTTCCAGCCGGGCATTCTGCCGAAGGGCGAAATGCGCAAAGACGATGCGAAGCTGTTCGTCATGCGCGCGCGCGTACAGGCCGGGTGGATCGAACCGGAGGCCCTTGACGAAATCGCAGCGGAAATGGCGGCCGAAGAAATGGAAGAGGGCGACATCCAACTGACCGAGGAAGAGCGCGCGCTGCTCGCGCTTGGCGAGCTCGGCGGCGACGATCTAGCGGAGGGCGGCGAGGATGCCGCACCGGAAGAGCAATGACCGCGCGGAGCTGAACGCCGACGCGGCCGAAGAGACCGGCCCGCTTCGTCGGTGCGCCGTCACGCGCGCCCGGCTACCCAAATCGGAACTCGTCCGGTTCGCGCTTGGCCCCGACGGCCTCGTTGCAGCCGACCTTTCGGCGCGGCTGCCGGGTCGGGGCGTCTGGGTGCAAGCGACGCGTTCGGCGGTCGAGGCCGCGATCAAGACCGGCGCGTTCTCTAGGGGGTTTAAAACCGCCGCCGAGGCGTCCGATCGGTTGGCCGACCAGGTCGAGGCTTTGCTCGTCAAGCGCTGCCAAGCGACCATCGGTCTTGCTCGCAAAGCCGGTGTGGCGGTTTCGGGGTTCGACCAGGTCTCCGCCCGCCTCAAACGGGTGCGCCCTGGATGGCTCCTTGAGGCCGCGGACGGCGCCGAAGACGGTCGGTCGAAGGTGTATTCTCTGGCGAAAGGCCTATATGGGAAGGCGAACACCGCGGGCGCGTTAACAGCTGCTGAATTGGGCATGGCCTTCGGACGCGACCGTGTGATACACGGGCTGCTCGACAAGGGCGCTTTTTCGAAACGTTGGTCTTTGGACTATTTGCGGCTGCGCGGCTTTCGAACGGCGCCTGAGGACGACTGGTTCTCTGGCAAGGATCAGTAAAATGCGTCGCCCGCACCAGGTTCGGCGGCGCCTCAGAATGATATGATTGGATTGGAATGAGCGAAAAAAGCGATGCAGGCGGAAAATCGGGCGGGCGGAAACCGATGACGGTTTCGCGCGGGTCGTCCGGCACCGAGCCGCAAAGCTTC
>CAYYNG010000513.1:0-275 GCA_964472435.1 uncultured Hyphomonadaceae bacterium
TATTTTTCGAGGATGGTGCTCGAACAGCAATCCTCCGCCTCCGCGGGTGGCGGGGGGGGGGTCCAAAATTTTAAAGAGACCCCCGCGACCGGCTCCTTGATCACGACGGGAAGCGCCACGGACATCGCCATAGCAGGCCGTGGTCTGCTGCCTGTGACAAACAGCGCGAGCGTAGACGCCCTTCCAGCGGAGCGGGATCTCTTACTGACCCCGACAGGATCTTTCACCGCGGACGAGAACGGTCGGCTTCGAACGCCGAGCGGGTTGTTTCTCTT
>CAYYNG010000513.1:285-1818 GCA_964472435.1 uncultured Hyphomonadaceae bacterium
CTGGCGACATCGGCAATGTCAACCGCACCAGCGGCTCCAGTTTGGAGCCCGTGAACATATCGACCGCTCAGTTTACGGCGGCGCCGACGACACGCATTGACCTTGGTATCAATCTCCCAGCCGACGCAACGTCCGCTGGGGCCGCTGCCGAGCCCTATCAGTTGCCGATCGAATACTTCGACAATCTCGGGCGCAGTCAAACCCTGACAGTCGAATTCACGCCGGTGGCCGCCGCCTTGGGCGCGTCGAACCAGTGGCAAGCCCAAGTTTTCGACGGAGCTGGCGATCCGACAGCGTCGCTCGGCAGCTTGGATCTGACCTTTGACGACACGGCGGGCTCTGGCGGAACATTGAGCGCCGCCGCCGCTTCAGGCGGGCTATCGTTTGATCCCGCGTCCGGACTTGTCTCCCTATCGGTCGCCAGCGGGCCAGTCGACGTGTTCATTGGGCAGCCGGGCGCAACTGGAGGCATTACGCAATTGTCCGCGCCGTTCTCACCAACGTCGATATCGAAGGATGGAGCGCCCATCGGCGATCTTCAGTCGGTTGAGATTGACGCGGACGGCCGGCTCCAGGCCGTTTACGACACGGGGCTGCGTCGGACTTTGTACCAAATACCGGTCGGCGACGTGCCGAACCTAAACGGACTGACGGCCCTCGACGCCCAAGCCTTCGCCGTGTCCGCCTCGAGCGGCGGGCTCTATCTCTGGGATGCGGGCGCTGGGCCAGTCGGCGGCATCGCGGGCTTTGCGCTGATGGAGTCGACGACCGATATCGCCGAAGAACTGACCGATCTCATCGAAACGCAACGCGCCTACTCGTCCAACGCAAAGATCGTACAGACCGTTGACGAGATGCTGCAGGAAACCACCAACCTGAAGCGTTAGTAAGCCGGGCGAACAGAACGCGTCGTGACCCTCTCAAGCGCCATCCACGCCGCTAGGTCGGGGCTAGAAACGACGAGCCTGCGAGCTGAAATCGTCGCCGACAACGTCGCCAATGCGTCGACACCTGGATATGTCCGTCGATCTCTCGTCCTAAGCGAGACCATCGCCGGGGCCGAAACAACCGGTGTGGCGGCTGTCGGGGTCGCAAGGTCAGCCGATGAATCGCTTGCCGCAGACAGGCGTGCGCTTACGAGTGAGTTTTCTCAGGCGACGCTTTCGTCGTCCACCTGGACCACTATTTCAGTCGCCCTCGGAGATGGCTCCACTGATGCGGGTTTGTTTGGAGCGATCACTCGATTTGAAGAAACCCTTGCCGATCTTGCGGTGACACCAGAGTCGTCAGAGCTTGCGACGCTTTCGATCTCCGCCGCCAAGGGCGTCACGTCTGAACTGAACAGTCTTTCCGATCTCGCCCAATCGCTCCGCGCGGAGGCGGACCAAGAAATTGCAGACGGCGTCGCCGTCGTTAATCAATCCCTCGATAAGATCAAGGAACTCAACGCCGAAATCGCTGGGACCAACAGATCAAGCGCTCGCGCAGCGGCCCTGTTTGACGAACGCGATCGCGTACTTGGCGTCATCGCCG
>CAYYNG010000514.1:0-1806 GCA_964472435.1 uncultured Hyphomonadaceae bacterium
GATCGCCCACTGCGCTTATGAGATTTTTCCGCGGGGAACGGCCCGCCACCCGATAGGCGGGTTATCGACGACAGTTACACATCACGACATGCACCACGAACGGGGCACGGGGAACTTCGGTTTCTATTTCAGCTTCTGGGACAAGTGGATGGGCACCGAGCACTCCGACTATCTAGATCGGTTCGACCGAGCCAGCGGCGCACGCGACGCCATGGCCCCAGATGAGACGCCGGGCCCGGCCGTGACTGGGTGACACGCCGTGACGAGCGGCATTCGCGCATTTCAGCCCGCGCCGCTCCACGGCCGCTTCCTTCGTTGATCGGCCCGATATACCCTCTCAATCGAGAAGGAAGGGACCGCGGGGATGCTGTTCGACAAAGGGTTACGGTGCGCGATAGCGGCGGTCGCAATCGGGTTAAGCGGCTGCGCCGCCACTGAACGGGCGGGCGTTTCGCGGGATGTCGCCGCGCACGCCGATCGAGACGAGGCGGCGATACGGGCTGTCCTGTCGGCGCAGGTCGACGCGTGGAACCGCGGCGACGTCGATGGCTTTATGCGGGGCTATTGGCGCGACGAGGCGCTCCGATTCGCGGCTGGCGGCGAGGTCGTAACCGGCTGGCGCACGGTTCGAGACCGTTATGCCACGGCATATGCGGATCGCGCCGCCATGGGCGAACTCGCTTTCTCCGACTTGGACGTCCGAGTGATCACGTCCGACCACGCGATCGTCTATGGCGCGTGGGCGTTGGCGCGCGAGACCGACCGCTTATCGGGCTTGTTCGCCCTCGTTTTCCAGAAGATCGCCGGCGACTGGCGGATCGTGTCCGCCTCCACGACATCGGCGGAGTAGGTCCCATGCGCTAGAGGCAGTTGGTCATCGCGAGCAACGATCATGGAGCAGGCGACAAGCTCGGAGAGCTCCTTAACCTCGGCGCGCCTTTTCGCGATCCCGGCGTCGCTGAGTTCGGCTTAGAGAACGTGGTTTTCGCGCTCGGTCATCAGTTCCTCGAGATTGTCTTTCCGGTTAGCGACGAAGCGCCGGCGCGGCGGTTCATCGACCGTAACGGCGCCGGCGGCTATATGGCGATCTTTCAAACCGACGATCTCGAGGCGGCTCGGGCGCGTATCGACCGGATCGGCGTTCGCCGGGTTTGGGACATCGATCTGCCTGAGATCACTGCGAGCCATCTTCACCCCGCCGATACGGGCGCGGCGATCGTTTCCATCGACGAGGCGCGGCCGGCGGAGAGCTGGCGCTGGGGCGGCCCGGATTGGTCAAACCGCAAAGCCGGGCAGCACCTGACCCTTATCGGCGCCGAATTGGTCGGGCCCGATCCCCAAGACCTCGCAAAGCGCTGGGCGGCCGTGCTCGAGGCGCCGCTAAGCCGAGATGGCGAAGGCTGGCGGCTCGAGTTAGCGGCCGGCGCGGCGATCTTGGTCCGTCCTGGGCGCAAGGAAGCGCTCAGCGCGTTTCAGATCGGCTGCATCGCGCCCGAAGCGATCGTCGCCCAGGCGCGTCAGTTGGGCTATGAAGGGCCGGGGCGCGACAGTTTCCGGTTCGAGGGCGTCCGGTTCGACCTCGTCGAGGGGGGCTGACATCGCCGAGGCCGCCGCAAGCGCAGAGCGTAAGCCCCGCGGCGACAACCGCCTGAAGAGGATTGTTGAAAACGACTGGTTCGCGAATGCGATCATGGCGCTGATTGTCCTCAACGCCGTTATTTTGGGGGTCCTCACCTATGCGCCGATCCTGTCGCCGGGCCTGGTGCGCGCGCTCGAGGGGATCGATGCGTGTATTACGGCGGTCTT
>CAYYNG010000515.1:0-1796 GCA_964472435.1 uncultured Hyphomonadaceae bacterium
GGCGCAGATAGCTGACGATCGCCTCGTCCATTTTGTCGCCGCCAACGCGGACGGAGCGGGAATAGACGATGCCGCCAAGGGAGAGAACTGCGACCTCGGCCGTACCGCCGCCGATATCGACGACCATGGAGCCCGCCGGCTCCTCGATCGGCAGCCCGGCCCCGATCGCGGCCGCCATTGGCTCTTCGATCAGTTCAACATGGCGGGCGCCGGCGGCAAGGGCCGACTGATGAATGGCGCGGCGCTCGACGCTGGTGGCGGAGCTTGGCACGCAGATTATGATGAGCGGCGATACGAATGCGCGCCGATTGTGCACTTGCCTGATGAAGTGCTTGATCATCTCTTCAGCGACTTCGAAATCAGCGATCACGCCGTCCCGCATGGGGCGGATCGCCTCCATGGACACTGGTGTCTTGCCGAGCATGTTTTTCGCTTTGTCGCCAACGGCGTAGACGATCTTACGACCGCCCTGATTCATATAGGCGACAACCGAGGGCTCATCGAGAACGATGCCCCGTCCCTTGACATAGACGAGGGTGTTCGCCGTCCCCAAATCGATCGCCATGTCGGTGGAGAGAACGCCGAGAAGACTTCCGATCATGTGACTACGCCGCCTCGCCGCGCGCGGCTCCGCAGCCGCGCAAAGTGTTCAACACCCAGCCTTCATACACTTGTGCCGTTTACATCGATTTAACGCAAGCCAGCCGACGCCGTATATTGGTACGATCAGTACTCCTAGAGGCTGGCCTCTGTTTTTAATAGCTTTTATCAGCTACGCTTTCGACGCATCTCAGCGCGGGAAAGACAACCCGTTCCACTTCCAGACCGGCGAATCGGAGCCTTCTGACAAACTGATTCGCATCCGGTCAAGCTGCGGCGCGTTTCGCTCGCCTCGTTTCCAGCTTGTTCAAGGCGTGCAAATAGGCCTTTGCGGCCGCAACAAGCGTGTCGGGATCGGCCGCTCGCCCCGTTGCGAGCACGCCGCCGTCGCCCTCCAGACGCACGCTGACATCGGCTTGCGCATCCGTGCCGCCGGTGACGGTGTGAACCTGGAACAAATCCAGCCGGCCGATATGCGGCGCAGCGCGGCGGATGGCCTTGAAGACCGCATCCACCGGCCCGTTCCCCGTCGACGAGGCCGCAACGGCGACGCCGTCGACAAGAAGCTCGATATCAGCGGTCTGCGGCGCCTCCGATCCGGCGACGACGCGAAGTTTGGAGAACGCAATTCGCTCGCCCGCCGCCGACAGCTGCCGATCGACCAGCGCGGCGATGTCGTCGTCGAACACGTGCTTTTTGAGATCCGCAAGCTCTTTAAACCGCTTGAACGCATCGTTCAGCGCATCATCGTCGAGTTCGTAGCCCATGGCTTCCAACTTGTCGCGGAACGCATGCCGACCGGAATGCTTGCCCATGACGAGGGAGGTTTTTGCAACGCCGACATCCTCGGGGTTCATGATCTCATAGGTTTCGGCGTGCTTGAGCATGCCGTCTTGATGGATTCCGCTCTCATGGGCGAAAGCGTTCTTGCCGACGATGGCCTTGTTGAACTGGACTGGAAATCCAGTGATCCGGCTAACCATTTGAGAGGCGCGGTTCAGTTTTGTCGCGTCGATCGCCGTGTCGAATTTCAAGTCGTCGCCCCGGACGCGCAGCGCCATCACCACTTCCTCGAGCGAGGCGTTCCCCGCCCGTTCGCCGAGGCCGTTAATGGTGCACTCGACCTGGCGCGCGCCGTTCGAGACGCCGGCGAGCGAATTCGCGGCCGCGAGCCCGAGATCATTGTGGCAATGGGT
>CAYYNG010000516.1:0-1794 GCA_964472435.1 uncultured Hyphomonadaceae bacterium
TAGGTCCGGCGATGACCGCGGATCTCGCTTTCGTCGCGCACGCCGCCAAGCGCGACGCGAACGAAATCCCGGCCCGTTGCACGGGCGATGGATTTTCCAAGCGAGGTCTTGCCGACGCCGGGCGGGCCGACGAGGCAGAGAATCGGCCCCCGCATCTTATCGGTCCGCTTCTGAACGGCGAGATATTCAAGGATGCGCTCCTTGACCTTCTCAAGGCCATAATGGTCGGTGTCGAGAATGTCCTCGGCGGCGTCGAGATCCGTTGAAATGTCTTTGCGGGCGCCCCACGGCAGCGATAACAGCCAATCGAGATAGTTGCGGACAACCGTCGATTCCGCCGACATCGGGCTCATCTGACGCAGCTTTTTGAGCTCCTGATCCGCTTTCGACCGCGCCTCCTCCGAGAGCGGGGTCTCGCGAATGCGAGCTTCCAGATCGGCGAGTTCGTCGCGCTGCTCGTCCTGCTCCCCAAGCTCTCGCTGGATCGCCTTCATCTGCTCGTTCAGATAGTATTCGCGCTGCGTTTTCTCCATCTGACGCTTCACGCGGTTCTTTATCTTCCGCTCCATTTGGAGCATGCCCATTTCGCCCTCCATGAGGGCGAAGACCTTTTCAAGCCGCGCCTTCGCGTCGCCGATCTCCATCAGCTCCTGCTTTTCGGAAAGCTTCACCGACAATTGCGAGGCGACCGAATCGGCGAGCTTGCCAACTTCGGAGATCTTGCTGACCGTCGCCACCGCCTCGGGCGGAATCTTGCGGTTGAGTTTGACGTAGTTATCGAATTGTTCGAGCACAGCCCGCACAAGCACTTTGGCGTCGTCGCCCTCCAGCGGGGATTCGTCGATGAGTTCGACGGTCGCCTCGAAATACTCGCCACGATCATGCAGTTCTTGAAAGCGCGCGCGGGACTGGCCCTCGACCAGCACCTTCACCGTACCGTCGGGCAGCTTTAGCAATTGGAGGATCGTTGCGACGGCGCCGACCTCATAAATGTCGCCTTCGCCGGGGTCGTCGACCGACGGGTCGCGCTGGGCGACCAACATAATTTCATTGTCCCCATCCTCGACCATCTCCAGGGCTCGAACGGACTTGTCGCGGCCCACGAACAGCGGCGCCACCATATTGGGGAATACGACGATGTCCCGCAAAGGCAGCACGGGAAGCGTTTTCGTCTCAGCCATAAGGCGTATCTCCTGTGTTCCGGCCTATGCCATAGCGCCGGCCCTATCGCCCAATTGCGGGGCGATTCCAGGGTAGGTTAGAAAGAAGTGGCGTCGCGGCGTCGACGGTTCAAGGCGCGCTCGGCGTCTATCCTCATGAGGCGTCGCCGGGCTGGGTGGTTTCGCCGTGCACATAAAGCGGGGCGGCGTTTCCCTCCACAACCTCGGTGTTCACCACCACCTCGACGACACCGCGGAGGTTGGGCAGCTCGAACATGGTGTCGAGCAGGATGCTTTCCATGATCGACCGCAAGCCGCGGGCCCCAGTTTTCCGCTTGATCGCCCGTTGCGCCACGGCGGCGAGCGCTTCATCGGAGAAGGTGAGGTGGACGTCCTCCATCTCAAAGAGACGCTGGTACTGCTTCAACAGCGCGTTCTTCGGCTCCGTAAGGATTGAGATCAGGGCGTCTTCGTCGAGATCTTCCAGCGTTGCGATGACCGGTAAACGGCCAATGAATTCGGGAATCAGGCCGAACTTCTGAAGGTCCTCAGGCTCGACCTCGCGCAAAACCTCGCCGGTCCGCCGCTCCTCCACGTCCTTCACGTCGGCGCCGAAGCCGATGCTGGCGCTGTC
>CAYYNG010000517.1:0-1792 GCA_964472435.1 uncultured Hyphomonadaceae bacterium
ACGATGGATGCTTCCAATGACCAAGCCTGAAATTGTCTCGTCTGAAAACCTCGATCCCGTCTTGGTGAACGACGACGCCGGCGCGCGGGCGGCTTGGGCGGAGCTGATCGGTGTGATGCAGCGGGGCCAAGAGATCGTCTACTCCACCGACATGGGGCTCGACACCGTGGACAGGGGGGAGGGGATGCGATTTCTCACCCAAGCCATGCGGCTCGCCATGGAGCTTTACCTCGACCGCGGCGACCCCGGCCGGCCCGCGTTTGGAACGTGGATGTCGGCCTATCAAAAGGTGCTCGGCGACAATCCTGACGCCCGTTACGACAGCGCGGCGGTGTCCTCCAAACACCGATACGAACTTTTCGGCGAGGTGCATCCCGACTGCGTGGCCATGACGTTTACCGTCTACGGCCGTGGCCCGAACGGTTGGAACCAGCCGCGCGCCGAGACGATCCCCGAGGATCTCAATCTCAAAGACGGAAAGTTCTCGATCATCCTCTCTAAAGACAGGCCCGAGGGCGATGCGGATTGGATGGAGCTGCCCGACGACGCGCATATGGTGCTGGTGCGACAGTTCTTCTTGAACACGGCGCAGGAGGACCGGCCCCAGCCCTTCGACATTCGGCGAATCGACGAGGGCCCGGCATACGAGGTCTATGGCGAAGCCAAGTTCGCTGAGGCGATGCGGGACGCGAACTATTTCTACGAGATCGCTGTGAATGCGACGTTGGCGCTTGCCCGGATGCGGAGCGATCCGTCCAATTCCTTCGATCCGCCAAGTTCGTTCGATCCAGGGATCGTCGGCATCTATTATCCGTCCGTCTACAACGCCTACGCCGGCGGCTGGTTTAAACTGGAAGACGACGAGGCCCTGATCCTTGAAGGCGAGCGGCAGCCGGGCGCCTATTGGATTGTCCTTATCATGAACCGCTGGATGCAGTCGATCATGGGCCCCGACAAGAACCAGCGCCTGAACAATGGCGACATTCAAGTCGACGCCGACGGAAAATGGCGTGTCATCGTATCGGCCCGAGATCCCGGCCACGCGAACTGGCTGAACACATGCGGCCATAGGGAGGGCCACCTCACCATGCGCATCGTGCACCCGACCCCGCAGGGCGTGATCCGGCCGGTGGCGAAGCTGGTCAAGGCGGGCGAGGTCGCTGCCGTGCTTGCTCAGGCCGGGACCACAATAGTCGGTACAAGTACGGGTTCGGTTGACCAGGCGTCAATTTTATGACAACTTTCAAGTCATCGATCTAACTGATAAGCATCCAATGAAGATCGATTAGGGGCGGTGTATGTCTAAGGGTTAGACATCCCAATACTCAGGTTTTGTCTGCACAACAGAGCTGGTGCGGGGCGCGAAAGCGTGCGCCGACAGCGGGAGGCCATAGAGAAGCCTGAGACGCCGCCTCGCCATACGCTGCCAGAGACGGGTTCGGCTCCCCTAAGCCGCGTCGTCTTAAGCCGCGTTTCGGGTCGCGCCGCCCCCATTCGGCGGCGCGGCCTTTTTTCGCCGCCGAGCTACGCGCCGGGACGATAGGATAGCTGAACGCCGGCGCCGCCGTCGGGCGCGCCGTCAGAGAGGCCGACCGAACCATATAAAGTCCAACGGAGCTCTCGGTTGAACCGACCCGAGACCGCGCCGAAAAGTTCGTTGCTGGTCGGCGCGGTGTCCGTCGTGGCTTGTCGGAAATCATAGGAGCCGAGCAGGGCGAGGACGTTTCGAAACGAGTAAGCGGCGCCGACGCAGGCGCAGAACCTAAAATTGAGTTCGACGCACTCGGGAACG
>CAYYNG010000518.1:0-1783 GCA_964472435.1 uncultured Hyphomonadaceae bacterium
CCATCGTTCACGCAGATGATCTCGTAGCCGCAGGCGATCTCCGCCAGCGCCTCGCGCAGACGAACGAAGAAGGCGTCCAAGACCTCCGCTTCATTGTACATGGGGGCGACGATTGAGACGACAGGGCGAGCGGTGCGGCCCCTCGCGGCGGCCGTGTCATTGGATCTCGGGTCGAACTGGCGCACGCGGGTTCCCTTGCGGATAAAGCCCCGCGCCGATGGGCGCGCGGGGCCGCAAGCGACGATAGGGCCGAGTGCTTAATAAAGCGTCGCGAGCGATTTCGCGTCATAGTCTGCGAGTTCGTCGTTACGACCCTCTTTCACCTTCCGGGCCCAGAGCGGGTCCTGCAACAGCGCCCGACCGACAGCGACGAGGTCGAACTCGCCCCTGTCGAGCCGCTCGATAAGTTCGTCGAGCGACGCCGCTTTCGAATCCTCGCCCTGGAACGCGCCGATGAAATCGGACGACAGTCCCACCGAGCCGACGGTGATGGTCGGCAGTCCGGTGAGCTTCTTCGTCCACCCCGCGAGGTTGAGGCCCCCTTCCCCGTCCACTTCGGGGAACTCGGGCTCCCAAAAGCGCCGCTGGGAGCAATGGAGAAGATCGACGCCGGCATCGACGAAGACGCCGAGAAACGCCTCGAGCGCCCCCGGGGTCTCGGCCAGGCGGGCGGAATAATCCTGCTGCTTCCATTGCGAAAAGCGCAGAATGATCGGCATCTCGTCGCCGACCTGTTTGCGGCATTCGGCGATCACCTCGCCGGCGAAGCGCGCGCGACTGACAAGATCGCCGCCGTATTTGTCCGATCGGGTGTTCATCACGCCCCAAAAGAATTCATCAATCAGGTAGCCGTGCGCGCCGTGGATTTCGACCGCATCGAAGCCCAGCCGTTTGGCGTCCCCAGCCGCATTGGCGTAGGCCATCACCATATCGGCGACCTCTTCCTCCGTCGGTTCGGGCTGGACCTGTTTGCCCTTGTGGGTCTTGCCCGAGGGGCTGTCGGACATGGCCTCGGGCTCCGGCCCCGTGCCCGGCTTGCGCATCATGCCGACATGCCAGAGCTGCGGGGCGATGACGCCGCGTTCGGCGTGCACGGAATCCACGACCCGCTTCCAACCGGCGAGACTTTCCGCCTCGTGGAAATTCGGCACGTTCGGATCGTTCGAGGCGCCCGGCCGCGCCACCGTCGTTCCCTCGGTGATCAGCAGGCCGACATCGGCGGCGGCGCGTCTGGCGTAGTAATCGGCCACGTCCTTTCCAGGCGTCCCGCCTGGCGAAAAGCTTCGCGTCATCGGCGCCATCGCAATGCGGTTCGGGATGGTCATGCCGCGGCAGGTGAACGGTTTGAAGAGCGGTGCGGTGTCGGTCATCGGGCGGGACGTTCCTTATGCTTCCAACTCCTCTGTGCGCAGGGCGCGGGGGCCGGTCAACTCTCCCGGCGGGTCTGTCGACGAACCTGCCGGGCGTTGACCGCGGACCGACGGTGCGCGATCTCAAGATCGTGCGCGCGTTCGACGACATTCTGGACCTCGCCGCGGCCCGGCATGGCGGCCGCGATGTCGTGTTGCGAGCATCGGCGAACCACCACGCCGCCGATCTCGACCGCGTTTCCGACGATCGCATCCTCGCCCAAATGACGAAATGCGTTTTCCAATCCGGCTTTAATTGGAAGGTCGTTGAAACGAAGTGGGATGGGTTCGAGGCCGCATTCGATGGGTTCGATCCACACCGCGTCGCGTTCTACGCAGACGAAGATCTCGACCGGCTTGTGTCCGACGAACGG
>CAYYNG010000519.1:0-1766 GCA_964472435.1 uncultured Hyphomonadaceae bacterium
TTCCGGCCCGACTACCGGGCGTTGGGTCGCTTGCGTACCCAGTTCCCCGGCGTGCCCAGGATTGCGGTGACCGCCACCGCCGATGCCCGCACACGCGAGGACATGCTCGAACAGCTCGACCTGATCGACCCCGCCGTCCACGTGGCCAGTTTCGACCGGCCCAACCTCAATCTCAACGCAGAACCCAAGCAGGGCGACCGGGCACAGCGGATCGTCTCGCTGATCAAGGCCAGGCCCGGCCAATCAGGCATCGTCTACGCCGCCACCCGCAATGCCACCGAAGACCTGGCCGAAAAGCTCACCGCAACCGGTGTCCCGGCGTTGGCCTACCATGCCGGGCTCGATGCCGACACACGGGCCGACCGCCAGCGCAGGTTCCTGATGGAGGACGGCCTTGTCATGTGCGCGACGGTCGCCTTCGGAATGGGGGTCGACAAGCCGGACGTGCGGTTTGTGATCCACGCCGATCCGCCCAAGACGATCGAAGCTTACTGGCAGGAGGTCGGCCGCGCCGGCCGGGATGGCGAGCCGGCCGAGGGCGTCGCGCTTTACGGTCCGGCCGACATGCGCCGCTCGCTCTCTTGGACCTATGAGAGCGAGGCCGCCGACGAGGTGCGCGCGGTCCAGATCAACAAAACCCGCCAGCTCTTTGCATTCTTGAACGGGGCCGACTGCCGCCGCGCCGCCGTGCGCGCCTATTTCGGCGAAGCGCGCCCAGAGCCGTGCGGGGTCTGCGATGTCTGCACGCGCGGGGCGGGCGCGCCGTTCGACGCCACCCGGCTCGCGCAAATGGCCGTTTCGGCGGTCCTCCGCTGCGGCCAGCGGATCGGTCGCGGGCGGCTCGTCATCCACCTCCGCGGCGAGGCGCGGGATGGGTTCGATGAAGACCTCGCCCGGCTTTCGACCTATGGCGTCGGCGCGGAGCTTTCAAAACAGGGGTGGAACGCGGTCTTCGACGAGCTCCTGTTCTCAGGCCTTCTTACGGAGGGCGGCGAGGCGATGCGGCCCGTGATCGTGGTGCCCGACGCCGATGCGGCGAAGGCCCTCTTTCGTGGCGAACGGCGGGTGATGCTGCGGGAGGATCCAGCGGCGCGCCGCCCGGCGCGGCGAGCGAAGAAGGGGGCGGCGGCCGCTGCGCTCGCCGATCTCTCCGCAGCCGACCAGTCCCTGTTCGATGCGCTTCGCGCTTGGCGGCTCGAAACCGCGAAAGCCCAAGGCGTGCCGCCCTACGTGATTTTCCACGACAAGACCCTGGCGGCGATCGCTCAGCAACGGCCGGCGACGCCGGAAGCGCTGCAAGCGGTGCCCGGCGTCGGCGAGAAGAAAGCCGAGCGCTACGCTGACGCCGTCGCCGAGGTGCTCGCGGCCGCTTAGGGTCTAGACCCATCAACGCTGTCTATCTGGCTTGCTATACCGACCACAACACTCCTTAAAGTTACAGCCGATTTACCAAATCAATGATGCGAATGAACCGAACGATCGGTTCCAAACGAGCGCCTGGATTTTTGGAGCGCGATAGAAAGTGTCGCGAGAAACATATAGGCGAATCGTAGGATTTCACTTTCGAAGGGGGCGTTTAGCCATGCGGATGGTTCGTCTTATTTCCGCGATCTTTATGAGTGTTTTCATGGGCTTGACCAGCGCTCAGGCCGACCGGCTGGACGCAAAATCGATCCGGTGGGAAGGCGAGGCCCGCGAGTATTTCGTGCACGCGCCGAACCGGCTGCCGGGGTCGAACAAAGTGCCGCTTGTCCTCGTTTTGCATG
>CAYYNG010000520.1:0-1752 GCA_964472435.1 uncultured Hyphomonadaceae bacterium
GCGATGGGCCCCGCCCTCCGGCTCTTTGACGATTTCATCGATGATCTTCGTCGCGAGCAGGTCCGGCGCCGTGATCTTCATCGCCTCGGCGGCGTCTTTGGCTCGGCCGGAATCGCGCCAAAGGATCGAAGCGCAGCCCTCAGGAGAGATGACCGAATAGATCGCGTGCTCCAGCATCAGAACGATGTTCGCCGCCGCGATCCCGATCGCCCCGCCCGACATCCCCTCGCCGATCACCACTGAAACGAAGGGCACGGACAAGGTTAATCCGCGCTCGGTGCCCCGGGCGATCGCCTCGGCCTGGCCGCGCTCTTCGCCGGCCTTCCCAGGATAGGCCCCGGCGGTATCGACAAAGCTGATCACGGGCAGCTTGAACCGCTCGGCGAGGTCCATCAGGCGGACCGCTTTCCGATAGCCCTCCGGGTGGGCCATGCCGAAATTATGCCGGATGCGCGCCTCTGTCGTCGCGCCTTTCTCTTGGCCGATCAGAACGACCGACCGGCCCTTGAACCGGGCGAGCCCGCCCATCACCGCCTCGTCATTGCCGTAGACGCGGTCGCCGGCGAGCTCCTGAAAATCTTCGAACAGGGCGTCGATATAGTGGGTGAAGTGCGGCCGGTCGGGGTGGCGGGCGACCTGGGTTTTCCGCCAAGCCGACAGGTCCGTGTAGAGGTCTTTCAGCTGTTTCGAGGCTTTGGCCTTCAGCCGCTTGAGCTCCTCCTCGATAGAAGGAACGTCGCCCTTCTCGGCTACGGCCTCGAGCTCAGTGATTTTGCCTTCAAGCTCGGAGAGGGGCTTTTCGAAGTCGAGATAGGTCGTCATCGCGGTGTCATAACAGGGGATCGTTTAAGTCCAAACGGTAAGTGAGCAGAGATTCCCGCGGCTTCGGCAATTCTCGATTAACCCCGCCCGCCTCGCTCAAACCGGCCGTACGAGATACCCGGCCCTGGGGAAATGGACGTTGACCGTGCCCGCCGCCGTCTCCGTGCGGCGAATGATGACGCGCTGCGCGTCGGCATGGACAAGTGCGCCTTCGACCCAGTCCTTGCCGTAATCGTCCGGCGCGACGGCGACGGCCGCCCCCGGCGCTAGGCCTTGCGGATCCTGGCCGACCGTGGCGGAGATCAGCCGGGGAGCGGCGGGTTCGGCGATCTCGATGGCGGTCTCGCCATCCACCTCGTCGGGCGCCTGACCCTCGACCTCTTCGAGCCGCTCGTACCAGGCCTTCGTGAGCGGGGCGGTTTCGAAACACTCGTTCAAGAAGTCGGGCACGGTGCGGGCCATGAACCAGAGATTCATGTGGGCGTGGACATCGATGAGACCCGGCTTCGCCCCCACGAGATAGGCCCCGCTGCCCGCGCCCCGGCCGCCGGCCAGGCGATCTTCGATCCACATTAGGTGCGCGCGCCACTGCCCGCGTAGAAGCGGCGCGGCGGTCTTCATCGCATCGGTGTCGAACGGACGGCCCGAAAGCGCTTCGCGGTCTTTCTTGAATGCTTCGGGCACGGCGTCGCCGATCGCGCCGAAAATCACGCCGACGCTGATCTGGAACCAGACCCGGTCGGCCCATGTCCCGACCATGGACGCGAGCCCCTCATGGCCCGGCAAGCCGAGGGTCGGAAGCTCATAGCGGCGGTCCAGCTCTCGGAGGATGATCTGGGTGTCGCAATAAATGTCCGCCCCGATCTGCATCACCGGCGTCCGCCGGTATCCCCCGGTCAGGGCAACGAGGATGGGTTTCGGCAAGATCGT
>CAYYNG010000521.1:0-1750 GCA_964472435.1 uncultured Hyphomonadaceae bacterium
CGCCATGGCGAGGCCGGCGCCGTTGACCATGCAGCCGATCGTGCCGTCCAGGGCGATATAGGCGAGATCCCATTCCGAGGCCTCGATTTCTTTTTCGTCCTGTTCGGTCTCGTCGTTCAGCTCTTGGATGTCGGGGTGGCGGAAAAGGGCGTTGCCGTCGAAGCTCACCTTCGCGTCGAGGACGCGCAAATGGCCGTTCTCCATGACGATCAGCGGGTTGATCTCCAACATGGACATGTCTTTCTCGACGAACGCCTTGTAGAGCGTCGGGAAGAGCGCCATGCCGTCCTCCCGCGCCGCGCCGTCGAGCTCGAGCGCGTCGCAGATCCGCGCGGCGTCGGCGTCTGAAACGCCGCCGTCGACCGTGAGCGTGAGGATTTTTTGCGGCGTGTCGTGGGCGACTTGCTCAATGTCCATCCCGCCTTCGGTGGAGGCGACGAACGCCACCTTGCCGGTGCTGCGGTCGACCAGCAGCGAGAGGTAAAGCTCGCGGGCGATGTCGGCGCCGTCTTCAATGTAGAGGCGGTTCACCTGCTTGCCGGCGGGGCCGGTTTGCGCGGTGACCAGCGTGTTGCCGAGCATCGCCTTGGCGTGGTCGAGCACGTCTTCTTTCGAGAAGGCGAGGCGGACCCCGCCTTTCTCGCCGGCTTCGGGTTCGACGAATTTGCCTTTGCCCCGGCCGCCGGCGTGAATTTGGCTTTTCACAACCCAGAGGGGCCCCGGCAGCCTGTCGACCGCCTTCTGAACATCTTCGAGGGACAGAACGGGCACGCCCTCGGCGACCGGCGCGCCAAAGGATTTGAGGACGGCCTTGGCCTGGTACTCGTGAATGTTCATGGAGATCGGTCCTTCTCGCCGCCAGGGGCGCGGCGGCGGCCGCCCCCAAGCGCCTCGAGAGATTTCCCGCACCAATAACACCCGCCTTCCGGGTTGCAACCGAGCTGGGTATCGGTCTGTGAACCCAGCCTGCGGATTTCTCTACACATCCGCGCGAGGGTCGATCTCCGTCGTCAAAACGGAGGTCGGCTGGGTCAGCTCCCAGGCCTCGCGGTCGGCCTCGGGCGCTGCGTCGCGCGAGCGCCGCCGCCACACCATGCCCCAGGCGAGGGCGGCGAGCAGACCCCCCGCCAAAAGGAACAAGCCGCCTGGTCCCATGGGCGTTCGCATGGCGAGGCCGGAGAGCGGCGGGCCCAAGACGGACCCCGCCGCCCAGACGAACAGGAGCCCCGACATGACCCGCGGGATCTGGTCCGTCTCCGACCGGTCGATCGCGTGGGCGACGCAGACGCCGTAGAACGACAGGGAGCCCGCGCCCCAGATCGCCAGAAGCGCAAGCGAGGGGCCGTAGCCGACCCAGGCGACGGGCAGGGCGAGGCCGAAGGCGGCGAGAGCCGCGACGAGGGACAGAATCGCAACGACGACCCGGCGGTCCATACGGTCGGACAGCCGCCCGCTCGGCCATTGGCTCGCCAGTCCGCCGGCCCAGGCCGCGGCCATGGCGATCGCCGCGGTTTGCGTCGCCGAGCCGCTTTCCGGCGCGATCGCGATGGAAAAGACCGGCAACAGCGCCAGCGTGCCCGTATTGACGACGCCCGCCATGAACGCGCCTAAAAAGCCGGCCGGGGCGAGGCGCGCGAGGCGCGCGAGCTGCAGCGGCGCAGCGGCGGGCGCCGGCGGCTGGGCCTGCCGCGTCAGGCAAATCGGAATGAGGGCGAGGGCGAGGAAGACGCCGCACCAGATGTAAGGCCGC
>CAYYNG010000522.1:0-1748 GCA_964472435.1 uncultured Hyphomonadaceae bacterium
GGGCGCGGGCGCGTCTTCCGCCGTGTAGGGAATGCCGAGGCCGCCGCCGAGATCCACCCGCTTGATCCCGTGGCCGGCCGCGCGCAGGCGGCGGGCGAGGTCGATCGTTTTGACGAAGGCCGCCTCCATGGGCGGCAGCGCGCCGATCTGCGAGCCGATATGGACGTCGACCCCGACTGGATCGACGCCGGGCAGGCCCGCGGCGCGCGCATAAAGCGCCTCGGCTTCGGCCCACGGCACCCCGAACTTGTCGCCGGCCTTGCCGGTCGAAATATTGGGGTGCCCGCCGGCGGCGACGTCTGGGTTCACCCGGAGGGCGATCGGCGCGACGCGCCCCATCTTGGCCGCGACGTCCGAGAGGCGTTCAAGTTCGGCTGCGCTTTCAACGTTGAACTGATGGATGCCGGCCTCGAGCGCGGTCGCCATCTCGCCCTGCGTTTTGCCGACGCCTGAAAAGACGATGCGCTCCGCGGGGATCCCCGCGGTCAGCGCCCGCTTCAACTCTCCGGCGCTGACGACATCGGCGCCGCACCCCTCCGCGGCGAGTGTCGCCAGGACGCCGAGATTGCCGTTCGCCTTGACCGAATACGCGATAAGGCAGGGCATGTTTTTGAAGACGTCCGCGATCACCCTCGCATGCCGGACAAGCGTCGCCGTCGAATAGACATAGACCGGCGTTCCAACGGCGTCGGCGATGTCGTCGAGCGCCACGTCTTCGCAGTGCAGCCGCCCGCCTCGATAGTGGAAATGGTGCACGGGATTTCTTATCCGTCGTTCGGCTCGATCTCCGGCACAGGGCCGTTGATGTCGCCGCCCTGCACGGGTTCGACCGGCGCGGTCGCGGGCACCTCGCCGCCGTTTTCATTCACAACGGGGCCCTCTGCCGGCGGTTCCGCGGGCACGTCCGGCGCAGGTTCGATCTCAAGGGTCGGCGCCGGGCGGCCGATGATCGGGTCGGGCCGCTCCAACGGCCCGCGCAGGCCGCAGCCGCCGACGCCGAGCGCCGCCGCGAGGGCGAGGGAGACCCAAGTCCGTTTTAAAGTCATTTCACTTTCGCTCCGTCTAATCTCTGGGCCCACTGCTCGACCTGTTCGCGGACGCGGACGGGCGCCGTCCCGCCGAAGCTGGTGCGGCTCGCGACCGACCGTTCCACGGTCAATACCGAATACACCCCCTCGCCGATTCGGGGCTCCGCCTCTTGCAGTTCGGAGAGGGAGAGATCGGCGAGGTCGACGCCCCGCCGCTCAGCCGTTTTAACGAGGGCGCCAGTGACGTGGTGCGCGTCGCGGAACGGCAGCCCAAGCTCGCGCACCAACCAATCGGCGAGGTCCGTCGCGGTGGAAAAGCCGTGGGCCGCGGCGGCGCGCATGCGGTCGCGGTCGAACTGGGCCGTTCCCACCATGCCGGCCATGGCGCGGACGCAAAGGTCGAATGTGTCGAAGGCCTCGAAGGTGAGGGCTTTGTCGTCCTGCAGGTCTTTCGCGTAGGCGAGGGGAAGCGCCTTGATCGCGCCCTGCAGCGCCGCGAACCGGCTGGCGATGAGCGCCGCCTTCGCCCGCACCAATTCGGCGGCGTCCGGGTTTCGCTTTTGCGGCATGATCGACGAGCCGGTCGACCATTCGTCGGCCAGGCGGGCGAAGCCGAATTGAGCGGAGGTCCAAAGCACGATCTCCTCAGCAAGGCGCGACAGGTGGGTTGCGGAGATGGAAAGCGCCGCCAGGGCGTCGAGGGCGAAATCTCGAGCCGAC
>CAYYNG010000523.1:0-1741 GCA_964472435.1 uncultured Hyphomonadaceae bacterium
GGCGGTTTCGGCCATTAATGGCTGCGGCATGTGCCTCGACGCCCACGAGGCGGAGCTGCGCAAACACGGTCTCACCACCGAGCAGATTCAAACGAGCTTGCGCATTGGCGCGGTGGTGAACGCGGTGGCGCGCGTTCTGGCGGCCGAGGCCGCGCTGAAAAGCGCGTGAACGCCCGTAGAGCTGGCGGATTGACCGTTGCGCCGCTTCGGCGAAGGGCGCACGGTGGCCACATGGACCTGCATGCGCCTGGCTTAAAGAACGCCGTCGTGCGGCTCGAACTTCTCGGACCCGAGCACCGCGAGACGCTGCGGGGGTCCGGTGCGGTCGACGCGATGTGGCGCTGGATGCCCTTTGTGCCGAACGGCAATGATTTCGACAACTATTTCGACTACACGCTGCAGATCAAAGCGTCGGGAGACGCAGCGCCCTTCGCCGTTTTCGAACAGTCCACCGGCGAGTTCGCCGGGGTCGTCGGGTTTTATGATTTCAGCCGCATCCACCGCCGCGTTCAGATCGGCAATGTGTGGCACCCGCCCCATATGCGCGGCGGACCTGTGTTTCCGGCGACCCAGGCGCTGATGATCCGGCGCGCCCTCGATTGGCGGGCCAAGCGCATCACCTGGATCGCGAATGTTCGAAACGCAAAGATTTCAGCCGCCTATGAGCGGCTGGGCGCGGTGAAAGAAGGCGTGTTGCGCTCCGCAATGCGCCTCACGGACGGCTCGTGGGCCGACCTCGCCCTCTACTCCATGATGCCGATCGAGGCTGAAGCGGCGCTGCGGCGCATCGAGGCGCTCTGGGCCGTCGCGGGCGCCGATTGATTTTCGCGGCCGGACATGGTTTAGACCGCGGCTCTCGCGCAGACTGACAAGCGCGCTTTGACCGGGACGGCCCTCCCCCAAGGAGATGAGCCCGGCGAGGCCCCCCGCCCGGCGAAGGATCGCTCAGCGGGGCGCGTTGGCGTTTGCGCGGGCGAGTGGTTCGTCCCATTTTGTCCAGAGTGGATCAGATGTGGATGAGAGGAGACCAACGCGCATGTTCGACGCGCTGACCGACCGCCTCGGCGGCATATTCGACGGCCTCACCGGCCGGGGCGCCCTTTCGGAGAAGGACGTCACCGCCGCCCTGCGCGAGATCCGCGTCGCCCTCCTCGAAGCCGACGTCGCGCTGCCGGTGGTCAAAGACTTTATCGCCTCGATCAAAGAGAAGGCCGTCGGCGAGGACGTGATCCGCTCGGTCTCGCCGGGTCAGCAGGTCGTCAAAATCGTGCATGACGGGCTCGTCGAGATGCTCGGCGGCGAAGAGATCGACACCGGCCTCAAGATCGACAGCCCGCCGGCCATCGTCATGATGGCGGGCCTCCAAGGCTCGGGCAAAACGACGACCACCGCGAAAATCGCCAACCGCCTCGCCGCCCGCGACCGCAAGAAGATCCTGCTTGCAAGCCTCGACGTGCGCCGCCCCGCCGCCATGCAACAGTTGGCCGTGCTCGCCGATCAGTGCGGCGACGCTGTCTCGTCCCTCCCCATCGTCGACGGCCAGCTGCCCGCAGACATCGCCAAGCGCGCGGTGAATGCGGCCAAACTCGGCGGCTATGACGTCCTCTTCCTCGACACCGCCGGCCGAACGACGCTGGAGGAGCAGATGATGGGCGAGGCGGCCGAGATCGCGGCGATCGCCAATCCCTCGGAAAGCCTCCTCGTCGCCGACAGTTTGACCGGCCAAGACGCCGTCAACTCC
>CAYYNG010000524.1:0-1738 GCA_964472435.1 uncultured Hyphomonadaceae bacterium
GGCGCCGATCGCTTGGAACGCACGATCGATTGCGGCTTCGACGTCTTCCGCATTCGCTTCGTCCTCGTCCTCTCTCAATGTGGCGACGACGCCGGAGAGATAGACCATGTCGCCCGCCCGGACCGCGGGCGCGTAGTGGAAGGTGTCATAGGTCTCCTTCCACTCTTCGGGCACGATCCGTTCATGGGCGCCGGCTGGCAGGGCGAGTGCGGCGAGGGCGGCCGCTGCGAAGATGCGTGTCATTAAAAGCCTCTTCTATTGAGGGATGTGGGCGGTGACTTTGATTTCAACAAAGCCGAGCGGATTGAAGAGTTCTGAGACGCCGATCAGCGTCCAGCCGGGATAGGGCGCCGGTAGCCACTTTTCTTTAACCATCATCATCGGCTGGAGGTGCTTGCGGAAGTCGACATGGTAGGAGGTCGCCTCGACAATATCGGTCATGCCGCCGCCGGCCTCTTTGAGGACCATGTCGATCTCTTCGAACGCCTCTTCCGCGGCGGCCATGTACTCTTCGTCGGTTCCGGTTTCACCGTCCTTCAATGCGGCGATCACGCCGGAGAGATAGACCATGTCGCCCGCCCGCGCCGCCGGCGCGAAATGGAGCGTGTCATAGGTCTCTCTCAGGCTGGGCGGGATGATCGGCGTCATCGGCATGGGCGGTCTCCTATTTTCTTTTCAGCACGGGGGCGGGCGGATCAGGTGACGGTGGCGCCGCCGTCGACCACCATCATCTGGCCCGTCATATAGCTGCCGGCTTGCGAGGCGAGATAGACCGCCGCGCCGGCGATTTCGACGGGCTCGCCAATGCGCGCGAGCGGGGTGCCTGTGAGCGCGCGCTTCAGCGTCTTCTCATCTTCCCAGAGCGCCCGGGCGAAATCGGTCTTGATGAGACCGGGCGCGATACAGTTCACGCGGACATTGTCCGATCCGAATTCGGTCGCGAGGTTGCGCGCGAGTTGGAAATCCGCGGCTTTCGAGATGTTGTAGGCGCCGATGATCGGCGTGCCGCGCAAGCCCCCGATGGAGGAGACGATAATGATCGAGCCGTCTTTCCGCTCCCGCATGCCCGGCGCGCAGAGTTGCACCAGCCAGTGGTTTGAGATGATGTTGTTCTGCAGGATCTTTTCGAACTGCTCATCGGCGATGCCCGACATCGGCCCGTAGTAAGGGTTCGAGGCGGCGTTGCAGACCAACACGTCGACCTGGCCCCATTTCTCCACCGTCGCCGAATAGAGCCGCTCAAGATCTTCCTTAGAGGAGATATTGGCGGGCACGGCGATCGCGCAATCGCGGCCCTCGGCGTCGTTGATCGCGGCGGCGACCTCTTGGCAAGGGCCCGGTTTGCGGGAGGAGATGACGACATTTGCACCCTCGGCCGCCATCGCTTCGGCGATCGCCTTGCCGATCCCGCGGGACGAGCCCGTGATAATGGCGGTTTTTCCAGTGAGATCGAACAAGCCCATAGCGAGGCCTCCCTGTAACAATGTGTCTTTTCGTTACGGGGGAGGTTAGGCCGGCCGTGCGCTAGGCGCTAGAGGGGTCAGGGGATCTCCCAGACCTCGCAGAGCAAATTGGCGAGCCGGCGGGTGCGGCGTTCGACGACGTCCCGGGTCCAGAGGTCTTCATTTTCGATGTCCCGCGTCAGGGCGAAGCGGGCGCCGTCGGCGCCGCCGAAATAGACCTCTTTTTTCTCATGAAAGGTCATCCGGTCCGCCTTTTGATTGAGGGCGTGGGGCAG
>CAYYNG010000525.1:0-1733 GCA_964472435.1 uncultured Hyphomonadaceae bacterium
CCAGTGAAATCCGTGTCTTCGTAATAGACCCGAACATCGATGAAATGCTGGCGCTGATCGTCGAACCATCCTGTCATGCCCCGCCCTCGCCGTCATAATAGCCGACCGGATTGATCGGCAAAATGGCCTGAAAGGTCCGCTTGGATTTGTCGCCGCCCGGCGCGCTGCCCGCCATGATGTTCACTTTGTTTGAGTCCGGATAGATTCCGACATCGGGCTCGACCATGGTCGAGAGCGCGATGTATTCGAGCGGCGCGGCGCCGCTGTTGCGCAGAGCATGGGGGTGGTCCGGCCCAGCCGGAAAGACGACATAATCGCCGGGTCCGACGCGGCTCGTTCCCTCGGCGGTCCGCAACTCGCCTTCGCCCGCCAGAATGTAAAGCGCTTCTTCATTGGCGAGGTGGGCATGGAACGGGAACGCCGTCTTGCCCGGCGGCACGCGATAAAGGCTGCAACCGATGCCGGCCGCGCCGGCCGCTGCGGACAAGGACTTGCGCTGATATTGGAATGTCGCGCCATCGCCGTCTTCAAACCAATCGAGATCGTTCGCGTTCACGCGCATCGCCATCCTCCGGGGAACCTGGTTTAGTCGGCCACGGCCAAACGCCGATATAGGGGGAGACGACGCCATGACCCAGCCCACGCCGTTTACCATCGCCGTGCCCGAGGAGACGCTGAACCGCATCCGCGACCGCGTGGCGGACTATCGCTGGTTCCCCGCGCCGACAGACGACGATTGGCGCTACGGCATGTCGACCGCGGTCCTCAGAGACGTCGTCGACCATTGGCTGAACGAATATGATTGGCGCGCCGCGGAGGCGGACCTCAACACGCATCCGCACTTCAAAGCGAGCGTGGAGGGGCTCGACATCCATTTCGTCCACGTGGTGGGAGAGGCCGAGGGCAAGCGCCCGCTTTTGATCACCCATGGCTGGCCGGGCTCGGTCTATGAGTTCTGGGCGGCGATCGAACCCCTCGCCTATCCAAGCCGCCATGGCGGCGACCCCGCCGACGCATTCGACCTCGTGATCCCCTCCCTCCCTGGCTACGGCTTTTCGGGCAAGCCGGGCAAACCGTTTGGACAACGTGCGACCGCGCGGCTTTGGAACACGCTCATGACCGAGGGCTTGGGCTACGAGACCTATCTCGCCCAGGGCGGGGACTGGGGCGGCATGGTCACCTCGTGGCTCGGCTACGACCACGGCCCCGGAAAAGGCGGCTGTCGCGCCATCCACCTCAATATGATCGGCTTTCGCCCGATGCCGGCGACACCGGAAACCGACGACGAGAAAGCCTGGGTCGCCCGAACTCAAGCTGCAATGCAGATGGAGGGCGCCTATTTCATGGAGCAGGCGACCAAGCCCCAGACCCTCGCCCTTGCGCTGATGGACAGCCCCGTGGGCCAGGCCGCCTGGATCCTAGAGAAATTCCACGGCTGGTCGGATCTGACCGATGGCGATCTCTGGTCCGTCTACACGAAAGACCAATTGCTGACGAACGTCATGCTCTACCTCGTCAACGAGGCCTTCGCCACGAGCGTTTGGTATTACAAAGCCTTCTTCGAGGAAGGCGGCGCGAGTTTGCCCGCCGGGGAGCGGTGCGAAGCGCCGACGGGGTTCGCCAATTTCCCAGGCGAGACCATCTACACCCCGCCGCCGCGCACCTGGTGCGACAAGGTCTACTAGATCGTCCACTGGAGCGAGATGGCCGATGGCGGCCACTTCGCTGCGATG
>CAYYNG010000526.1:0-1732 GCA_964472435.1 uncultured Hyphomonadaceae bacterium
AGCTTGGTGAGTTTGGCCTTGACCGGATGAGCGACGGTTTCGGTCGTCCCCTCGCCAGCGGCCTCCGTCGAAGCTACGGCCGCCGAGCATTTGGCGCTTCGAAAGGCGTCCGAGGCCTATGTGGAAATGGCCGAAACCGAGGGCTGGGTCGCGCGCAGCTCGGGCTTGGGCGGTCTGGCGCGGGTTTTGATAAACGGTCGACCTGATATTCCCGAAGCCGCGCCGGAAACGTATCTCGATCAAGTTCAGGCCGATATTCTCGACGCGGACAAAGCGCTATTGGAGATCGGCTCGGATATCGAAGCGGCCCGCGCCGGGCTGGCGCATGTCAATCTTCAGGCCTCGGCCGTTATCGAAACAGGGGAAGCCGCCGAACGCGACGACATCATCGCGTTCGAGCGCGCGCTTGTCAGCGCCCAGCGCTCGCGGCGCGCCTTTATTCAAGCGTCGGAAGCGCTGGCGGGCGATATCGAGCTTGATCGCCTGCGCGAGGTTTCGGCGGAGACGGCGCTTGCGGCGCTGGAGACGGAGATCGACCGGGCCCGGCGAACCGCAGATATCCTGGCCAGCGCCTATAGCGGGCGGCCCGTCGCAAGCACCTAACGGCCCCGTCCGTCCAGGGCGGCGCACGCCCAGCCAAAGAGAAACAACAGCCCGCCCACGGGAGCCACGGCGCCCAGCATGCGGGGCGCGCCGAGGGCGAGGCCGTAGAGCGCGCCTGAAAAGACGCGGCTTCCCCCGATAAAGGACCAGGCGGCCGTCTTCGCCATCGGGCCCGCCCGCCAAGACATTATCAATCCGCCGAGCGCGTGGACGAGCCCGTAGAGCGTCGCCGTCCGCCAAACCTCCGCACCCGTCTCGTCGAGCACCGAGGCTAGCCCGTGGGCGCCGAACGCGCCGAACGCCACGGCTGCGAAGCCGATGGCGGCTGAGCATATTGTCGATAAAGCCATGCCGGCGCCCCTTGCGTTGATGTGGCGCTGCTTGCATCCGCGTTCGATCCGCGCCAGCATTGTTGATTAGCGTATTGAAAAGGCCTGGACCATGATCGGCGTCGTCGTTGTCAGCCACGGAAAACTGGCGCGGGAGCTTGTCGCAGCCACTGAGCATGTCGTCGGACCGCAGGCGAATTTCCGTGCGATCTCGATAGAGGCCGACGATGACATGGAAGCGCGCCGGGAGCAGATTATCGAAACCTCCAAAGCCTGCGATGATGGCGATGGGGTTGTCATCCTAACGGACATGTTCGGCGGCACGCCTTCAAATCTCGCGATCTCGGTGATGCCGAAAGGCCGGATCGAGGTGATCGCCGGGGTGAACCTGCCAATGTTGATCAAGCTTGCGGAAGTGCGGGCTGAAACGTCCCTATCGGAAGCCGCGGAGGCTGCAAGCGAGGCGGGTCGAAAGTATATATCGATAGCGTCGAAACTGCTTGAGAAGCACGGTTGAGCGCCGGGATCGCCGCGCAGCGGGTGATGATCGTCAATACCAAAGGCCTGCACGCCAGGGCGTCGGCGGCGTTCGCCCGTCTGTCGATGGCCTACGAATCGCAGATCGAGGTGCGCCGGGATGGAGCGACCGCGGCCGGGCGGTCGATCATGGAACTACTGATGCTCGGCGCACATTTGGGGAGCGAAATCAATATCTCCGCGAACGGCACGGACGCGGAACAGACGGTCACGGCGCTCGCCGCGATGGAGGAGGAGAACTTCTTCGGCAAGACGACGCCGCA
>CAYYNG010000527.1:0-1721 GCA_964472435.1 uncultured Hyphomonadaceae bacterium
CGCCGCTTCACTGAAAGACTCGGCGTCGATTCGCCGAACGGCCTTGATTCAATCCATCCCCTACTTTACCACCCTCGCCGCCTCGATCGCATCGGTTCAAGCGATCCGCACCCTGAGGGATCGGACGCTCGATGTGCGCCCCTTGCAATCGTAGAGCGCGTCTCCAATCTTGACGCGCGGAGTTTTTGTCGGGACCCTCCGTGTCCCAGAAATGAACGGTAGTTAAAGACATGCAACGCATCCCCATGACCGGCGAGGGCCACGCGGCCCTCGACGCGGAGCTGAAGCATTTGAAATCGGTGGAGCGGCCCAGCATCATCGCTGCGATTGCGGAAGCCCGCGAGCACGGCGATCTTTCGGAGAACGCCGAGTACCATGCTGCGAAGGAAAAGCAGAGCTTTATCGAGGGTCGGCTGGCCGAGCTTGAGGACAAGCTCGCCCGCGCCGATGTCATCGATACCTCGAAGCTGAATGGGAACACGGTGAAATTCGGCGCCACCGTCACGGTGATCGACGTCGATACCGAGGACGAGGCGGTCTATAAAATCGTCGGCGAAGACGAGGCCGACGTCTCCGCCGGCAAAATCTCGATCACATCCCCCCTCGCCCGCGCCTTGATCGGCAAGGAAGTGGGCGAGGAAGCCGAGGTGGCCGCGCCCGGCGGCGCGAAAGCCTACGAGGTGGCGAAGCTGGAGTTTCTTTAGCCGATGACAGACGGGCCGATCGGACCGTCGGTCTGGGCGGTTTCCGACGGCCGCGCCGGAAACGCCGCCCAGGTCCGCGCCCTGGTAGACGCTTTGGCCGAGACGTCCCGCTGGATCCGGATCGCGCATATTGAAGCAGCGGGGCACCGCAGCGACCCCCTCGTGCTCGAGCCGCGGCCGCCTTGGACCTCCATGCCGGCCGGCGCGTGGCCGACGCCCCGCCTCGCCTTGCCGGCCGGGCAGCGCGCGGCGCTGGAGCCGCCTTGGCCGAGCCTATGGATCGGCGCGGGCCGCCGCACGGCGCCCTACACGCTTGGCGTAAGGGAGTGGTCCCAAGGCGCGACATTCACGGTCCAGATTCTCGACCCCAAGGTGGATCCAGAGCGGTTCGACCTCTTGGTGACCCCGGAGCACGACGAGATCGAGGGCGCGAACGTCATCAAAACGACGGGCGCGCCGACCTATTTTTCCCCCGACGATCTCGAAGAGACGGGGCTCGCCTTCGCCGACCTGCCCCACGAGCCGGGCCAGGCCGCCATCGTGGTGTTGGGCGGGGACTCGAAAACCCATCGGTTCACCCGCGCCGCCGCCGACCGCCTCGAAGGCCAGCTGCGCGCCCTTGCGCCGAAATGGCGGCTGCGGATCACGGCGTCCCGACGCACCCCGATCGAGGTCCGCGCCCGGTTCCGGGCGGTGGCCGACGCGATCGGCGCGCGCTATTGGGAAGGGCCCGACGACGGCCCGAACCCTTATCTCGCCTGGCTGATGTTCTCAAAGGCCGCGATCGTGACCGAAGACAGCGCGAACATGCTTTCGGACGCCGCCTATTTCGGCCTGCCGATCCATATCGCCCGGCTCGAAGGGCGGGCGGCGAAGTTCGACCGCCTGCACCAAAGCCTGATCGACCAAGGGGCCGCGCGGTGGTTCGACGGCGGATTATCGACCTGGACCTACGAACCTTTGCGCGAAGCCGACCGTGTCGCCGACATTATCGTGGAGCGGCTGCTGGCCCGCCAT
>CAYYNG010000528.1:0-1708 GCA_964472435.1 uncultured Hyphomonadaceae bacterium
TTTCATCTGCTGCCTACGATGACGGCGTTCGACAATGTACGCGCACCGCTCGAAATCGCCGGCGTCGGCGATGTCGACGCCCGCGCAGGCGAAGCGCTGGCCGCCGTCGGCCTCGCCGAACGCTTGCGCCATTATCCGGGGCAGCTGTCGGGCGGCGAGCGTCAGCGGGTTGCGGTCGCTCGCGCGCTGGCGTCCGGCCCGGAGATTGTTTTTGCGGACGAGCCGACCGGCAACCTCGACGCAGCGGCCGGCGCCGCAGTTTCAGAAATGCTGTTCGCAATCGCGCGGGAAAAGGGCGCGGCGCTGGTCCTCGTAACCCATGACCTCGAGCTCGCAGAGCGCGCCGATCGCGTGGTTGTCATGCGCGACGGGCGTGTCGAATGAGCGCGGTTGCTTGGCGGATCGCGAGTCGAGAGCTCGCGGGCGGCCTGCGGGGCTTTTGGATATATGTAATGTGCCTTGTGTTGGGCGTGTGGGCGATCGCCGCCGCCGGCTCCACCACGGCGAGCTTCCAAGCTGGGCTAGCGGGCCAGTCCCGAACACTCCTCGGCGGAGATGTCGTCTTCACCGCCGCCCAACGGCTCGCCACGCCGGACGAACTCGCTTGGATCAGCTCCCTCGGCATCGTGTCGGAAACGATTAATGTCGATCTCATGGGTGAGGCCGGCGGCGTCCGGCGACAAGTGGACGTGCGGGCCGTCGACGATCGCTACCCTCTTATCGGCGCCGTGGGACTGTCCGACAGTGCTATGGGTTTGACCGAAGCGCTCGCCCAGGACGCCGAAGGGCGTTGGGGAGCGGCTGTAAGCGGCTCGCTGCTCGAGGCGTTCGGCCTCCGGATCGGCGATCGGTTGAGACTGGGTGCGATCGAGGTCGACATCCGCTCGCGCCTCGAGGCGCAGCCGGACCGTGTCGGCTCGCCCGGCGCCTTCGGCCCGGCGGCGCTCATCCAAGTCGAGGCCCTTAAGGCTGCGGGCAGGCTGACAAACGGTCAGCTGTTCCGCTCGTCTTATCGCGTCCTACTCGAAACTCCTCGGTCGCTCGAAAGTCTCGAAGAGTCGTTGGAGACCGAAATCGGCCCTGGCGGCTTGCGTCTTCGGGGGCCGCAGGACGCGGTTGACGGCCTCCAAGACGTTTTGGGGATGTTGAACGCGTTCCTCGCCGTCATCGGCATCGCCGCGTTGGTCGCCGGCGGGGTCGGCGTCGCACAGGCGACGTCGTCGTTTCTCGAGACGCGAATGGAGTCCATCGCCGCCTTTAAGGCGCTTGGCGCGTCATCCGACGTAATACGAACGGCCTATCTGATCCAGCTGGGCGCGCTCGCCGCGTTCGGCGCTGTGCTTGGAGCAGGGCTTGGCGCGACGACCCCATATCTCTTGGCGATCGTCGCAGGCGATCGGCTCGCCTTGCCGCAGGCGCTCGGCGGTTATCCGGGGCCGCTCCTACAGGCGGCGGTGCTCGGCCTGCTCTCCGCGGCGGTCTTCGCCTTTCCCGCCCTCGGCCGGGCGCGGGCGACCAAGCCGGCGAGCCTCTTTCGCCTGTCTTCGGTCGACGGCCGTAGCCGCTCTCCCTGGTTTGAAAGAAGCATCTCAATCCTGGCGGGCGTCGCGCTGGTAGCCGTCGCGGCCGGGGTAAGCCCTCGGCCGATTGTCACGATCAGCTTGCTTGCGGGGGCCGCGGCGACCGATCTACTTCTCCTTGGCATCGC
>CAYYNG010000529.1:0-1705 GCA_964472435.1 uncultured Hyphomonadaceae bacterium
AGGGGCGAAGCCCGGCCATGGCGGCGTTCTCCCGGGATCGAAAGTCACCCGCGAAATCGCAGAGGCCCGCGGGATCGAGATCGGGGAGACCTGCCTCTCGCCGCCCCGGCATTCGGCGTTTTCGACGCCGCTGGAGCTGATGGACTTCGTCGCTCGTCTCCGCGAACTTTCAGGCGGCAAACCGGTCGGGATCAAGTTCTGCGTCGGCAACCGGTGGGAGGTGCTGGCGCTCTGCAAAGCGATGGTGGAGAGCGGCGTTCGGGTCGATTTCATGGTGGTGGACGGCGCCGAGGGCGGCACCGGCGCCGCGCCGGCGGAGTTTCTCGACCATGTCGGCGCGCCGCTGCGCCACGGGCTTGTGCTGACGCGCAACGCCCTGGTCGGCGCGGACCTCAAGGAGGAGGTTCGGCTTGCGGTTTCCGGCAAGCAGCTGTCCGCATTTTCGATGGCGGCCTCCATGGCGCTTGGCGCCGACTGGGTGAATTCGGCGCGGGGTTTTATGTTCGCACTCGGCTGCATTCAGTCGCTGCACTGCCACGAGAACACCTGTCCCACTGGCATAGCGACAACCGACCGGGGCCGGCAGCGGGGGCTGGTCGTCTCCAACAAGGCGGACCGCGTCCACCATTTCCACAGGAACACAGTGCACGCGTTGATGGAAGTCGTCGGCGCGGCGGGGTGTCGCCATCCTTCCGAGCTCACGCCGCGGCACATCATGCACCGGGTGAGCGAGGACGACGCCATGCCCGCCCATCTCGCCTATCGGTTGATCGAGCCCGGCGCTTTGCTTGAGGATCCAGGGGCGACCCATCTCGGGACCGAGTGGTCGATGGCGCAAGCGGGGAGCTTCGCGCCGGCGACTTAAGATCGAGCGTGGATCACCCCGGGCGCCTGCAGCGCGCTGGCCCAAGATTTGCCTGACCGCTCCATCAAGGATGGCGAAAGCCGCCTAGACTTGGAGCGGCAAGCTGAACCTAAGCGTCACCCCCTTGGCCGATTTGTGGCGCCGAGCCTGGCGGCGGTTCGTCCCGTGCCGGCCGACGTCGATCGGCGCGACGGCGTTTCGGGTTGTCATCTGCCTGTTCGTCGCGGCCGCCGTCTCCGTGCAGACGCGGACGCCGCGGGCGGATGGCGACTGGCAGCCACAGCTGGCCGTGGCGCCGCGGGTCTTGCCCCTCGCCGACGACGCTTATCTCATCGACCCGATCCGGGACTGGACCTATAGCGCGACCGAGCCGCTCACGACCGACCTGGTCGCCGGCGTTTTCGCGCCGGATGAGGTTCGGCGTGCTTGGTTCGTGCTTGAGCCGTTCGCGCGCAGCGCCGCCATCGCCCACACGCTCGTCCTATTCGAGTTCACCGACGACCGCCTCCTCGCCCTGACGATCGAGCCCCGGAAAGAGGTCGGCGAGCGGTTCTCCTTCAGCGTCGGCCTCTTCAACGAGTTCGAATTGATCTATGTTTGGGCTTCGGCGCGGGATCTCCTCTTGCGGCGCGCGCTTTATCTCGACCGGGACGTCTACGTGTTTCCGCTCGCCTTCTCGCAAGTGGAAACCGAGCGGTTCTTTCTGTCGCTGCTCGACCAAACGGAAGGGGTGCGCCGCCGGCCGCGCTTCTACAACACCTTGTCGACCAACTGCACGAGCGAGCTCGCCCGGGCGGCGGACTTGGACTGGGATCTCTCTTTCGTCGTAACCGGCCGGTC
>CAYYNG010000530.1:0-225 GCA_964472435.1 uncultured Hyphomonadaceae bacterium
GGCGATATGCGCACCCTCTTCGACGCCCTGCCGCTCGAAGAGATGAACACGTCGATGACCATCAACGCGCCGGCGGCCTGGCTGCTCGCGCTCTATGTGGCCCTCGCCGATGAGCGGGGCGACGATCGCAAGAAGCTGCGCGGCACGACGCTCCGCGGGCCGAAGAGCGAGTCGTCGAACTCGGCGACGATGAAGGCTCGTTCGACCGTTCCGCTGAAGTCGAAG
>CAYYNG010000530.1:235-1704 GCA_964472435.1 uncultured Hyphomonadaceae bacterium
CCTCCATGCGCCTGATCGCCGATATGGTCAGCTGGTGCTATACGGAAGTTCCGAAATGGAACCCGATGAATGTCTGCTCCTACCACCTGCAGGAAGCCGGCGCGACGCCGGAACAGGAGCTCGCCTACGCGCTGGCCACTGCGATTGCGGTGCTGGATGCAGTGAAAGCCGGCGGGCAAGTTCCAGAAGAAGACTTTCCAATCGTTTTCGGGCGCATTTCCTTCTTTGTGAACGCCGGCGTCCGTTTCGTAACGGAACTCTGTAAAATGCGCGCCTTTGTCGATCTCTGGGAGGAGATCGGCCGCGGCCGCTATGGCGTCGCCGACGAGAAATCCCTCCGCTTCCGGTATGGCGTGCAGGTGAACTCCCTCGGCCTCACCGAGCCGCAACCTGAAAACAATGTCTACCGCATCCTCCTCGAGGCGTTGGCGGTGACGCTCTCGAAGCGGGCCCGCTGCCGCGCGCTGCAGCTGCCGGCCTGGAACGAGGCCATGGGCCTGCCGCGCCCGTGGGACCAGCAATGGTCGCTGCGGCTGCAACAAATCCTCGCCTTCGAGACCGATCTTCTGGAGTTCGAAGACCTTTTCGACGGCTCCCACGTCGTCGAGGGCAAGACCGAAGAACTCAAGACCTTCGCCCGCGAAACCCTCGCCAAGGTCGACGATCTCGGCGGCGCGGTGAACGCGGTGGGCTTCATGAAAGAAAGCCTGGTCGGCGCCCATTCCCGGCGCGTGAAAGGCATCGAGTCCGGCGACCAGGTCGTCGTCGGCGTCAACAAATATCTTGAAACCGAGGAAAGCCCCCTCGGCGCGGGCGAAGCGGCGGTGCAGACCGTCGACCCCGCCGTCGAGATGGACCAGATCCGCCAGCTCCGCGCCTGGCGCGAGGGCCGCGACGCGGCTGCGGCCGAGGCGGCGCTCGCCGAGCTCAAAGCCGCCGCCCGCGAGGGGCGCAACATGATGGAGCCCGCCATCGCCGCGGCGAAAGCCGGCGTCACCACCGGCGAATGGGGCGAGGCGCTGCGCGAGGTCTTCGGCGAATATCGCGGACCGACGGGCGTCGCGCTGACCATTTCCGACGACGCCGAAGACGTCGCCCAAGTCCGCGCGCGGGTGGAGAAGCTATCGGGCGCGCTCGGCCGCCAGCTCACCTATGTGCTCGGCAAGCCGGGCCTCGACGGCCATTCCAACGGCGCCGAACAGATCGCCGTGCGCGCCCGCGCCAGCGGCATGGACGTGCTGTATGACGGCATCCGCTTCACCCCGGAGGAGATCGTCGCCCAAGCGGTGGAGGCGAACGCCCATGTCGTCGGCCTCTCCATCTTGTCGGGCAGCCATGTGGATCTCGTCCGCGAGACCGCCCGCCTCATGCGCGAAGCCGGCCTCGACAACGTCCCCCTCGTCGTTGGCGGCATCATCCCGCCGGATGACGAGCTCGTCCTGTAACAAATGGGCGTCGCCCGCGTCTTC
>CAYYNG010000531.1:0-1697 GCA_964472435.1 uncultured Hyphomonadaceae bacterium
TAGGGCCGTGATCAGCGTGCCGACGCTGTCGGAGGACAGCATCTTGTCGGAGCGCGCCCGCTCGACGTTCAGGATCTTGCCGCGCAAGGGGAGGATCGCCTGGTTCTCCCGGTTCCGGCCCTGTTTGGCCGAGCCGCCGGCTGAGTCGCCCTAGACGATGAAAAGTTCGGACTTCGCCGGGTCCCGCTCCTGGCAATCGGCGAGCTTGCCGGGAAGGGACGTGATGGCGAGCGCGCCTTTGCGGCGGGTGAGGGCGCGGGCCTTGCGGGCGGCCTCCCGCGCGGCGGCGGCCTCGACGATTTTCTGCATCACCTGGGCGGCGGGCTTGGGGTTCTCCTCGAACCATTCGCTGAGCTTTTCCGCCATCAAGCTTTCGACTACGGGCCGCACCTCGGACGAGACGAGCTTATCCTTGGTTTGGCTTGAGAATTTCGGATCGGGCACTTTGACCGAGAGAACGCACGTCAGCCACTCGCGCGCGTCGTCGCCCGAGATCTCGACCTACTCTTTCTTCGCGAAGCCCGTATCCGCGGCGTATTTGTTGATGATCCGGGTCAGCGCGCCGCGGAAGCCCGCAAGGTGGGTGCCGCCGTCGCGCTGGGGGATGTTGTTGGTAAAGCAGAGCACCGTTTCGTGGTAGCTGTCGGACCATTCGAGGGCGGCCTCGACAGTGATCCCGTCCTTCTCGGCCCGGGCCATGATCGGCGCCTCGAGGATCGATTGGCGCTGGCGATTGATATGTTCGACGAAGGCGCGGACGCCGCCCTCGTATTCAAGCACTTCTTCCCAGGGCTCCTCCTCGCGCAGGTCGCGGAAGACGATGCGGACGCCGGAATTGAGGAAGGCGAGTTCGCGCAGCCGGTGCTCGAGCGTCTTGCGGTCGAATTCCGTCATCGTGAACGTCGTCGCCGCCGGCAGAAAGCGGACGGCGGTGCCGGAATAGGGGCGGCCGTCGGGGCGCATGGGGCTGTCGCCGCGGCGCTCGAGCGGCGCTTTCGTCACCCCGCCATCCTCGAACCGAACGTAATAGACCCCGCCGTCGCGGTTGATGGTGAGGTCGAGCCAATCCGAGAGCGCGTTCACGACCGAGACGCCGACGCCGTGGAGACCGCCGGAGACCTTGTAGGAGTTCTGGTCGAACTTCCCGCCAGCGTGCAACTGGGTCATGATCACTTCGGCGGCGGAGACGCCTTCGGTCGGGTGCAGGTCGACCGGCACCCCGCGGCCATTGTCGGTGATTTCCGCCGAGCCGTCCGGGTGAAGGGTCACCGTCACCTCGTCGGCGTGGCCCGCAAGCGCTTCGTCGATGGCGTTGTCCACCACCTCGTAAATCATATGGTGGAGGCCCGAGCCGTCATCGGTGTCGCCGATATACATGCCCGGGCGCTTGCGCACCGCTTCGAGGCCCTTGAGGACCTTGATCGAGTCTGCGCCGTATTCCGGCTGTTCGGCGGCGTCCGACATGGGGCGCTCTCCTTTTTCGCGCGAGCCCTAGATCGGGCGCGCGACTCCCTCCGACACTTCGACGCGCTGAGCCCGATCGCCGAACGCCTCGAAGAGGAACGCTTCGGTGCCGGTGAGCCAGGCCTGGCCGGAAAGGGCCGACAGCTCGTCGAACAAGGCCGCGCGGCGCTCCGAATCAAGATGCGCGGCCGCTTCGACTAACAATAGCAGGGGAGAGGGGTCCCTCTCGCCCT
>CAYYNG010000532.1:0-1689 GCA_964472435.1 uncultured Hyphomonadaceae bacterium
CGCCATCAATCGCCCGCCCCGGGACGGCCGCATGGCGTTCGTGCGCTCGCCGGACGGCATTTCGGTCGAGCTTCTTCAAAAGGGCGGTCCGAAGCCGCCGAAAGAACCCTGGGCAAGCGCGGCGAATATCGGCGAGTGGTGAGGCCCTGCGCTCTTGCGCTCGAGCGATAAATCGTCACTCTTCGTGACAGATTATCGGGAGGGCGCCATGGGATGGATCAGACCGGCCTTAATCGCGGCAGGGGTCGTCGCAATCGGCGGACTTGTGGGCTTTCAGGTGTTCAAGCCTCAGATCGCCAGCGCCGCTTTCGATCGCGCGATTGGCGCGCGCTTCGGGCGGGCCCTCGTCGACGAGTTGCCAGACGGGCTGCATGTCGCCGTGTGCGGCGCCGGCTCGCCGCTGCCGGATCCGAAGCGGGCCGGTCCATGCCTAGCGGTGATCGCCGGCGAGCGGATGGTATTGGTCGACGCCGGTTCGGGCGGACAGCGTAACTTAGCGCTTATGCAGCTGCCCGCCGGCCGATTGGACGCGATCTATCTCACCCATTTTCACTCCGATCATATCGACGGGCTGGGCGAGGTGCTTCTCCAGCGGTGGGCCGGATCAGGCCGGGCGGAGCCGACCCTGGTGGTCGGCCCGACCGGGGTCGAACACGTGGTTGACGGGTTCCGAACGGCCTATGCGCTGGATGTCGGCTACCGGGTCGCCCACCATGGCGCCGAGACGATGCCGGCGGCGGGAGCGGGCGGGCGGGCGCGATCAATCGGCGCGCCCACGGACGCGATGGTGATCGACGACGGGGGCGATCTCACCGTCACCGCCTTCCCGGTGACCCACAACCCGGTGGAGCCGTCGGTCGGTTATCGGTTCGACTATAAGGGCCGGTCGGTCGTGATCAGCGGCGACACCACTTACGATCCGCGGCTCGTCGCCGCCGCCCAAGGCGTCGACGTTCTGTTCCATGAGGCGCTCGATCCGGAAATGGTGATGAAAATGCGCGATCTCGCCCAGTCCCAGGGCAATGTCCGGTTCACCAAAATCGCCAATGACATTTTGGATTACCACGCCTCGCCAGAGGACGCCGCCCGCGCGGCTGAAGAGGCCGGCGCCGAGGCTCTCGTCCTTTACCATATCGTCCCCCCGCTCCCGGCGACGCTGCTGGAGGCGGCGTTCCTCGGGTCCGCCAAAGATGAGTTCTCGGGCGACATCACCGTTGCGACGGACGGCTTGCTTGTCAGCCTGCCGGCTGGATCGACCCGCATCCGAATGCGTAAGCTCTTTTGAAGCGAGTTCGGGGCAAACAGACTCGTTTGCAAATGGATACTTGCGCTAAAACCAGGACCTAGAGCGACGGTCTTGCGTGTAACGAAAGACCGACGCCTTAAGCCCCAGCGGCCGTCACCGACCAATCGAGGTGTATGCGAAGCCGTGTTTCGCCATGTCCGCTGGGTCGTAGATGTTCCGCAAATCGACGACGACATCGCCTTTGAGGCTCTCTTTGACGCGCGTAAGGTCGAGCGCGCGGAATTGGTCCCATTCGGTGATGATCACCATCGCGTCGGCCCCCTCGACGGCGTCCCACGTGTTCTCGGTCAATGTCACGCCGGGCAGGAGCGGGGCGTCCGCGTCCATCTCAGCGGGGTCGTAGGCCTTCACCGTCGCGCCCGCTTCCAACAGCGCTGGCAGGA
>CAYYNG010000533.1:0-1688 GCA_964472435.1 uncultured Hyphomonadaceae bacterium
GATCTGGTCGATCGCCTGCATGGCGAAGTTGAAGGTCATGAATTCGACGATCGGCCGCAGACCGCCAAAGGCCGCGCCAACGCCAAGCCCCGCGAACCCGTGCTCGGTGATCGGCGTGTCGACGACGCGCCGTGCGCCGAACTCCTGCAAAAGCTCTCGGGTCACCTTGTAGGCGCCCTGATATTCAGCCACTTCCTCGCCCATCACGAACACCGTCTCGTCCCGGCGCATCTCCTCGGCCATGGCGTCGCGCAGAGCGTCGCGAACAGCGGTGGAGGTGAAGGTCGCGCCTGCGGGCAGCTCCGGATCGTCGGGCGCCGCCGAGGCTGGAGGCGGTTTGGCCGGCGCCGCCGCATCGCCGCGGTCCGCCGGCTCGGTCTGCGCGTTCGAACCGTTCGCCGCGGGCGCAGGGCGGCCCGAGCCCGCTTCGACGTCGGCGGCGTCCTCGCCCTCTTCGGCAAGCACCGCGATCACGGCGTTGACCTGGACGCCTTCCGTGCCTTCCGGAACGAGGATCTTCGCCAAGACGCCGTCGTCTACGGCCTCCACCTCCATCGTCGCCTTGTCGGTTTCGATCTCAGCGATGATGTCGCCCGAGGCGACCTTATCGCCTTCTTGCTTCAGCCATTTGGCGAGGGTGCCTTCCTCCATCGTCGGCGAGAGGGCGGGCATCAGGATGTCCACAGACATTAGGCGCAGTCTTTCTTTGGAAATTTCGGCGAGACCGGCCGGCCGGCCGCATCGAACGGCGTGTCGAACGAGAAGGCGTCAGGCGCGGGTCCGTGCTTCCGAAGGCGCTCAAGCCTGTCGCGGGCGTCGACAAGACTTGGAACATGACCCTCGTCGACCCACCAGAGGACAAGAAACGGCGCGTTCGGCGGCACGAAATACTCGTTCCGGTCGCGCATGATCTTGGCGTGAACGGTCTTGTAAACGAACTGGAAGAGGCTTTCGAGATCGCGCCAGACCGACATGTTGACAAGGACATCGTCGGCCCCGGGCAGGCGCAGATCGAGGGCCCCGTCGAGGTCGCTATCGTCGGCTAGCCGCCAGATAAAGCCGTCGGACCGATCGGCGAGCGCATTCACCGCGGCGATATTGCCGGTGAAGCCGGCCATCCGGGGGTCCTCCACCGGATAGCGTACGCGGCCGATATTGAGCTGGGCGAGATGCATCGATCCTACGCCTCCACCAAGACGTCCGTCCAAAGCTCGGCCGGGTCGGGCTCGGGACTGTCGAGCGCGAAATCAGCCGAAGCTTGGACGACGGCTTTGATCTCTTTGTCGATGGCTTTCAGCTCCTCTTCGGTCGCCATCTCGGCCTCGACCATGCGCGACTTCAACCCCTCGATCGGGTCGCGGTGGGAGCGGATATCGTCGACCTCTTCGCGTTTACGGTACTTCGCGGGGTCCGACATGGAATGGCCGCGATAGCGATAGGTCATCATTTCCAAGATGTAGGGGCCCTTGCCGCTCCGCGCGTGTTTCACCGCCTTGTCGCCGGCTTTTCGAACCGCTTCGACATCCATGCCATCGACCTGCTCGCCTTCGATCTCGAAACTGATCCCGCGTTTAAAGAGTTCGGTCTCGGCGGAGGCGCGGCTCACGCTGGTGCCCATGGCGTATTGGTTGTTCTCGATCACATAAACGACCGGCAGCTTCCATAGCGCCGCCATGTTCATGGATTCG
>CAYYNG010000534.1:0-1682 GCA_964472435.1 uncultured Hyphomonadaceae bacterium
GCCGATGACCGGCTTGAGGCTTTCAAAGATGCGGAGCGTCACCCGCCCGCCGCCATCGCGCTGAATGTCGTCATCGCTGGTGCGGCCGACCTCGCCCGAGCTCGCGCGCGCTTCGTAGTCGAATGTCTTCGCGCCCTCTGAAAGGTCTGCGCCCGCGCAAAAGGCGCGATCGCCCGCGCCGGTGACGATCACGGCTCGAACGCTGTCGTCGGCGTCCGTGATGTCGAAGGCCGAGATGATCTCCTGCATCATGCGGCCGGTGAAGGCGTTCATCTTGTCGGGGCGGTTCAGGGTGAGGGTTGCAACCCCGTCCTCGATCTCAAGTTTGATCTGCTGAAAGTCTGCCGCGCTGGCCATTGAGGGTCCTCCCGGGAATGATTTGTGATCATCACCCTCGCCCTTCCCCCGCGTCCGTCAAGCGGCGCGGCCGAATCGCCCCTTGCCGGGGGCGTCTGCAGGCGTAGGGTATTGTCGCAAAAGCGAAATCGATCGGCCGCCGGGGAATGCGCATGGAACGCTTCGACTACATCATCGTCGGCGCCGGGTCGGCGGGCTGCGTGCTCGCCAACCGGCTGACTGAAGACGGCCGGACGACGGTTCTCCTGCTCGAAGCGGGCGGCAAAGACACCTCGCCCATGATCCACATCCCCGTCGGCTATTCCCAGACGCTCAAGGACCCGAAGGTCAATTGGCTCTATGAGACCGAGCCGGACCCCGGCACCAAGGACCGGCCCCATGTGTGGCCCCGCGGCAAGGTGCTTGGCGGGTCGTCCTCGATCAACGGCCTGCTCTATATCCGCGGGCAACGCGCCGATTACGACAATTGGCGCCAGCTTGGCTGCGAGGGCTGGAGCTGGTCGGATGTCGAGCCCTATTTCCTGCGCTCCGAGGGCCAAGAGCGGAAAGCGCTCGAGGGCCATGGGCGCGACGGCCCGCTTAACGTCTCCGACGTCACCCAGCGCCACCCGGTCTCCGACGCCGTGATCGACGCCGGCGTCCAGGCGGGCGTCCAACGGAACGACGATGTGAACGGATCCGAGCAGGAAGGCATCGGCTATTACCAGCTGACGGTGAAGAAGGGCCGGCGCTGGTCGGCGGCGGCCGCGTATCTGAACCCCGCGAAGAAGCGGCGAAACTTGAGAATCGAAGTCAAAGCGCTCGCCCGCCGCGTGATCTTCGAGGACGCCCGCGCCGTGGGCGTCGAATACGATCAGAACGGCGAGACGAAGACGGCGCGGGCCTATGGCGAGGTGATCCTCTCGGGCGGCGCGGTGAACACGCCCCAGCTTTTGGAGCTCTCCGGCGTCGGCGATCCGGACTTCCTGGCCGAGCACGGCATCGAGGTGGTCTCCCCCCTGGTCGGCGTCGGCAGGAACCTGCAAGACCATTACGTCGTGCCCCAGCGCTACCGGCTGAAGCGCGGCGTCGTTTCGGTGAACGAGATGACGCGCGGCACGCGGTTCGTCGGCGAGGTCTTCAAGTATGCCTTTCAACGCAAGGGCCTTTTGACCTTGTCGGCCGCCCACATCGCCGCCTTTGTCAAAAGCCGGCCGGACCTGATCGGGCCCGATATCCAGTTCCACATCCTGCCGGCGACGATGGATCTCGACAAACTCGCAAACGAACAGGTGATGGAGCTCGAAACCGCGCCGGGCCTGACCATTGCGCCCTGCCAGCTCCCG
>CAYYNG010000535.1:0-1680 GCA_964472435.1 uncultured Hyphomonadaceae bacterium
CAGCACGCTCTTTTCCAACATCCCGAGCGGCCGGCGGCGTAGCCGTGCGGCCCCGTCGCCACCTATGCGCCGCGCGACCGCAGTTGGACGCGCGCTGCCGGCGGCCTCGTCGAAATCGGCCAGGCCGGCGGCGGCTTCTTCTTCGACAATGAAGGGCCGCGGCACAAAACCTGGCTCGAACCCTATGACATCGCCGATGGCTTGATCACGAATGGCGAAGTCGCCGATTTCATCGAAGACGGCGGCTATCGCACCGCGTCATTGTGGCTGTCGGCGGGTTGGGCGGCGGTGCAGGCGGACGGCTGGGCGCACCCGATGTATTGGGAGCGCGAGGATGGCGACTGGTCGCTTTTCACCTTGCATGGCGTTCGGCCGGTGGATCCGATGGCGCCGGCTGCGCACCTGTCCTTCTATGAGGCCGACGCCATTGCGAGTTGGATGGGGGCGAGGTTGCCGACCGAGGCGGAATGGGAGCACGTCGCCTCCGATCGGCCCGTCTCGCCGCGGGCGCATAAGGCTGGACTTTCGGCGCATCCGCTCGCTCTCGACGCCGGTCCGCTCAAAGGGCTCTATGGCGAGGTTTGGCAATGGACCTCGTCCGCTTACGGGCCCTACCCTGGCTACCAGCCGCCGGCGGGCGCGATCGGCGAGTACAATGGCAAGTTCATGAGCGGGCAGCAGGTGCTGCGCGGATCGAGTTGCGCGACCTCGCCCGGCCATGCGCGCGCGACTTATCGGAACTTCTTCCACGCCCCGGACCGGTGGCAGTTCTCCGGCGTCAGGCTCGCCCGGGACGTCGACTAGCCGGCCCTGGGCAAGGCGGCGGGCGGAGCTTATACTCGCCTAATAAACGGCCGGCGACCGGTCGGCGAAGAGGGAGAAGATCATGGCCGACGATATGACGGGCGTCAGCGTTAGAAATCGCGTGAGCGAGGAGGAATGGAGCGCGCGGGTCGATCTCGCGGCGATGTACCGGCTGGTCGCGCTGAATGGCTGGGACGACATGATCTTCACGCATATTTCGATGCGCGTGCCCGGGCCTGAGCACCACTTCCTGATCAATCCCTACGGCATGTTTTTCGAGGAGATTACGGCCTCGAGCCTCGTCAAGGTCGACCTCGAGGGGCAAATCATCGATGAGACGGACTACTTCATCAATCCGGCCGGCTTTACGATCCACTCCGCCGTCCATGCCGCCCGTGAAGACGCGCTGTGCGTGATGCACCTGCACACGGACGACGGCGTCGCCGTCTCGTGCCAAAAGGAAGGGCTCCTGCCGCTCTCGCAGACCGGCATGATCGTGCGGCACGACCTCGCCTACCATGATTATGAAGGGATCGCCCTCGACCATGGCGAGCGGGAACGGCTGGTCGCCGACCTCGGCGCACGAAATACGATGCTGCTTCGAAATCATGGCACGTTGACCATCGGCGGCACCGCGGCCGAGACCTTTCTTCGCATGTTCTTCCTCGAGCGCGCCTGCACGATGCAGGTTCGAGCGCTCTCGGCTGGGCGGGACGGCGTGTTGGAGGCGCCGGAAGCCGTTCAAGAGGTCGTCAGGGGGCAGAGCAATCCCGAGGGGACGAAAACGCTCGCGAATACGCTCGCCTGGCCGGGTCTATCTCTCTTGAACATCTTGTCAAAAACAGTAAAACATTCAAGATTTTTTGCTGCTTCACC
>CAYYNG010000536.1:0-1673 GCA_964472435.1 uncultured Hyphomonadaceae bacterium
GATCGAGTTTGAGACGGTCGACGAGTTGGTCAGCGTGCCGCCGAGCCAGCGATGGTTCATATAGTACTGCGCGCACCGGTGGGCCGCCTCGGCGATCGGCTGCGAGGCCTGGCGCTTGGTGCCGACAAATAGGATCCGACCGCCCTTCGCCACCGTGTCGCGCACGGCGACGAGCGCCTGGTGCAAGAGCGGCACGGTCTTGGAAAGATCCATAATATGGATATTGCTGCGCTCGCCATAGATGAACGGTTTCATCTTAGGGTTCCAGCGGTGGGTTTGGTGGCCGAAATGAACGCCAGCTTCCATGAGCTGACGCATGTCGAACTCGGGCAATGCCATTTGTTTTCTCCATCCGGTTGTTCGCCGCGGGGTGCTACGGCCGTCCTCGAAAAGACGTCCGCACCGGATGCATCCGCGGATCGAGATGAGCCGCGCTTATAGCGCCTTGGCGGTGGCGCGCAACCACGAAGGGCTTAAGCGGCGATGGTCTCGACCGAATCGCCCCCGGCGGCGCTCTTCAGCGCGCGAAGGGCGTTGAGATCGACCGGGTAGGCGTCTGGCAATCGCAATTCGGCGACGCGGCCGTCCCCGAGCGGCAGATCGACGAAGATCGGCCCGCGGTCGCCGCCCGTCAGGCCGCCAAGCCCCCGCATCACGTCCGCGACGCCGGTGAGATCAGCGTCCTTACCGAGCCGGATCTTCAGTCCGCGCGCCGGCGGGCCAAGGCGCGCCTCCTCCAGCCGCACGACGCGGGCCACCGAAAGCCGCAGCTCTTCGTCCCGTCGCCGCGCTTCGGCGCGCAACGAAACCGCCGCCCCCGGCTCGAGGAGATCGCGGACCTGCCCGAGCATTTCCGGCATCACCATCATCTCGATCTCGCCCGAGGGATCGGAGACCGTGAGGAACGCAAACTTCCCTCCCGACCGCGCGGGCTTTTCGACGCGGCGGCGAACGACGCCGATCATTTCAAGCACCATCTTGTCCTGCGCCTTGCCGGGAACCTCCGCCGCGAGGGTCAGCCGGTCCCGATCGAGGCCGTCGAGCACGTCGTCCAGCGGATGACCGCTCAGATAGAAACCCACGGCGCTCAGCTCCTCGTCGAGCTTCCGTTGGCCGTTCCAGGGTTGGGCGTGTGGCAAGGCGGCGCCGGCGGCCGGTTCGCTGTCGCCGAAGAGACCGCCCTGCTGCGCAGCGCGATCTTCCGCGGCGCTCGCCGAAAGACCGGAAAGAAGCGGCGCGCCGGCGAGCGCGCGCGCCCGATTGGGTTCGAGAGCGTCGAACGCGCCGGCTTTGGCAAGCTGCTCGAACGCCTTCTTGTTGAGGTGTTTGGGGTCGACCCGGCCTGCGAGGTCGTCAAGGCTTTTGAACCGCCCGCCCGCGTTTCGCACCTCAGTCAGATGCGCCATCGCCTCGAGCCCGACGCCTTTCAAAGCGCCGAGGGCGTAGACGATCTTACCGTCGCGCACGTCGAAGTCCGCGGTCGAATGGGTGACGTCCGGCGGGATCACCTCGATTTTAAGGCGCTTGGCCTCTTGGTAGAAAGCGGCGAGCTTGTCGGTATTGTGGAGGTCAAGGCTCATGGACGCGGCGAGGAACGCCACAGGATGCCGCGCCTTTAGATAGCCCGTCTGATAGGAAATCACCGCATAGGCGGCGGCGTGGGACTTGTTGAA
>CAYYNG010000537.1:0-1672 GCA_964472435.1 uncultured Hyphomonadaceae bacterium
GCCGACGCCCGTGGGTCCGATCATCAGGATGTTTTTGGGGGTGATCTCGTCCCGGATGCCCGCCTCCGCCTGCTTCCGCCGCCAACGATTGCGGAGGGCGATGGCGACAGCCCGTTTCGCATCAGTCTGCCCGACGATGTGTCGGTCAAGCTCGGCGACGATTTCGCGGGGCGTAAGGACGGTCATATCGGCTTTCGGCCTTCTGTTCAGGGGCGAGGCCCGAAGGTGCGGGCCGCCGGTCAAGGCACGGCGCGGCGGCCGCACCGATTAAACATCCAGCGCCTCGACGGTGTAGGTGTTGTTCGTATAGACACAGATCTCGGCGGCGATATCCATCGCTTTTCGCGCCAAGATTTCCGCGTCGTCTTCGTAGTCGAACAGCGCGCGCGCCGCCGCCAAAGCGTAGTTGCCGCCCGATCCGATCGCCGTGACCTGGTGTTCAGGCTCCAACACATCGCCCTGCCCGGTGATCACAAGCGTGTGGCGCGCATCTCCGACGATCAGCAGCGCCTCGAGCTTTTGAAGATATTTTTCCGTCCGCCAGTCTTTCGCGAGCTCGACCGCCGCGCGCTGCAACTGAGCGGGAAACCGTTCGAGCTTCTCTTCAAGCCGCTCGAACAAGGTGAAGGCGTCGGCGGTCGCGCCCGCGAAACCCGCCAGGATCGCGCCGCCCGCCAGCCGCCTCACCTTCGCGGCGTTCCCTTTCATAACCGTTTGTCCCATGGACACTTGCCCGTCGCCGATGAGGACGAACCTCGTCGGTTTCCGGACGGCCAAAATCGTGGTTCCGTGCCAGGGCGAGGCGGGGGCGGCGGGATCTGTCACGCGTCTGGATGTGGCCGATCCGATCGGCCGCTTCAAGATCTATCGCGTCAGCTCGCCTGTTTCATCGCCTTGCCGGCAAGCGCGGGCCGCCACTCGTCCACGAGGGAGACGAAGGATTGGTGGCTGACGCCTTGGCTATAGAGAAAGCCTTGGGCGAGCGTACAGCCGCGGCGTTTCAGGAACTCGGCCTGGACCGGGGTCTCGACGCCCTCGGCGATGGTCTGAAGTCCCAAGGTTTCCGCCATGGCGAGAATCATTTCGATGATCGCCGGGGCTTGGCGGTCGACCTCCAAGGCCGAAACGAATTGGCGATCGATCTTGAAGACGTCGAACGGCAGCCGCGTCAACGCCGAGAGATTGGCGTGCCCTGTGCCGAAATCGTCGATCGCCAGCCCGACCCCCATGGCGCGGAGGGGCCGCATCACGTCGATCACGTTCTGAGGGTTCGAAATCGCCATGGTTTCGGTGATCTCAAGTTCGAGCCGCGTCGGCGGCAGCCCCGAATATCGCAGTGCATCGAGCACCGTGTTTGTGAAATCGCCTTTCTCAAACTGGCAAGGCGACACGTTCACGGCGATGCGCACATCCAACCCGCGCCTCATCCAATTGGCGGCGGCGATACAGGATTTCTTAAGCACTTGGTCGCCGATCTCGGCGATCAGGCCCGTCTCCTCGGCGAGCGGGATGAAAACGCCGGGCGAGATGGTGCGGCCCTCCGGCCGGTTCCACCGCGCCAGCGCCTCGGCTCCGACGATCCGGCCCGTGGCGAACTCGACCTTGGGCTGGAAGACCGGCGTGAACTCGCCGCGCGCGACCGCCTCGCGGAGCTCGGCCTCGAGCCGATAGC
>CAYYNG010000538.1:0-1669 GCA_964472435.1 uncultured Hyphomonadaceae bacterium
TATCGATTCCGCTATGGAAAGTTCGATGACGCCGAAGACGCTGTTCGCCCTTGCGGCCTTGCTGACGACGCCTGCTTTGGGCGGCTGCCTTTTGGCTGCCGGCGCCGCCGGCGGCTATGTCGCCGCAGACGAACTCAATGAAGACGACGGCGAATTCGATCCCGGCGAAGATATTATTGAAGATATCCGCGACGAGGAGGACGGCGTCGACGAGTGACGCTGGAATTTGTTCCAAATAGTTTCTGTTTGAGTTCGGCGCACCATTTGCGCCCGTAAGCGAGGAGACATCGCTATGTCCTTGAAATCTTGGCTGGCCCTGGGGGCTGCGCTTTCTGCAACGCCCTTTCTTTCAGGCTGCATCGTGGCCGCGGCAGCCACGGGCGGCTATATCGCCGCGGATGAGATTGCAGAGGACGACGGGGAATTCGATCCGTTCGAGGATGTGATCGAAGACATTCTCGACGACGAGGATGGCGAAGACGGGTAGTCCTCGACGGGTTGATCGGGGCCCGGACGCGCGCCATATCTTTTGAATGGCCAGACGACCTCGACCGAAGATCGTAACGCTTTCCGACGCCGCCGCTGCGCGCGTGCGTGAGATTATGGATCAGAAGGGCGCAGGCTTCCTCCGCGTCGGCGTCACCAATGGCGGCTGCGCCGGCATGGAATACGTGATGGACTATGCGGACGCGCCGGAACCGCTTGACGAGGTGGTCGAAGACAACGGCGTTCAAATCGTGGTCGATTCGAAGGCTGTGCTCTTTCTGCTGGGATCGCAAGTCGATTTCGAAGTCACCCCGCTGCATGAGAAATTCGTCTTCAACAATCCGAACCAAACAGACGCCTGCGGTTGCGGCGAAAGCGTCACGATCATACCTGTGGCAGCGAGCTGACCACGCGGTCGTGGTCGGCCGACCTTAGGCCGCCGCAGCTTGCGCTTTGCCGATCTCGCCCTTGCGCGGGTCCGGTAGGAGGACGGCCGATGCGGGCGGTTTTCCCGTGGCTTCGGCCACAAGTTCCGCGGTCCGCTCTTCGATGACGCGTTCCAATCGTTCCATGAACGCGTCCTTGCCGAGACCGGGCTCGATCGGGTCGAGGAATTCAATCGCGGCAAGGCCCGGGGTCTTTTTCGTTTCCTCTTGTTGCCAAAAGACGCCGAGATTGGTGGCGACCGGCACAACCGGCGCGTTCATCGCTTTGTACATGTGCCAAACGCCGGGCTTGTAGCGGAATTTGCAGCCCACCGGGGCGAGGTGGCCTTCTGGGTAAATTAGGATGCGACGCCCTTCTTTATGGGCGCGGGCCATGCCGTTGGCGAGGGATGCGGCTTTGCGCTCGCCGCCGCCGCAGGTGTCGATGACGATCGCGCCCAGCTTTTTAAGGAGCCCGCCGACAAGCGGGAACCGCTCTAGATGGTCGCCTGTGACGAAGGCGAGGTTCTCGATCTCCGGATAGACCATGAACCCATCGCCCCAGCTTTGGTGTTTGGCGGCGATGATAAACGGCCCATCCGGCAGGCGCGCCTTGCCGCGGGCCTCGGTCTTGATCCCAGCGAACACCCGAAGCGCGAGGCGCATGGCGCGGGTATAGCTGCGAATAAAGAACGTTACAGGTCCCCGGCCTGGAAGCGCGAGAAACGGCAACGAAGCTAGGACATAGACAACGGACA
>CAYYNG010000539.1:0-1667 GCA_964472435.1 uncultured Hyphomonadaceae bacterium
GGGCGGCTGGGAAAAGCTCATGGAAACGCTTAAAGAACGCCTAGAAGAACAAAAGAAACGCCATGAAGGCGGCAATAAAATGATCGGCACGGCTGGTAAAAGCCCCTATGGCGCAGAGGGCTACAACCCGGAAGGGATCCGCATCGGTCAAGACAAGTCGCGCCACCGCCGCGCGACCAAGGTTTGGGACAAGCGCGAGTTCAAGAACCTTGATGATAAAGTGGAAATTGGCACGCGGAACATCAAAGTGGCGCTCCGCCGGTTGCGTAAGTGGGCCCGAGACGGCGCGCCGGAGGAGCTGGACCTCAACGGCACCATCCGCCAGACCGCGCGCCAGGGCTATCTCGATCTCGTCATGCGCCCCGAGCGGCGAAATGCGGTGAAAGTTCTTTTATTACTGGATGTTGGCGGATCTATGGATCCGTTCATCCGGGTCTGCGAGGAGCTGTTCTCCGCCGCCCGGTCGGAGCTCAAGCATCTTGAATACTACTACTTCCACAACTGTCCCTACGAAGGGCTTTGGAAAGACAATCGCCGCCGCCGCAGCGACCAAATACCGACCTGGGACGTCCTGCGCACCTACCCGAGCGATTACAAAGTGATCATCGTCGGCGATGCGACCATGAGCCCCTACGAGATCACCTATTACGGCGGCTCGGTGGAGCATTGGAACGAGGAGCCGGGCGGGATCTGGATCCAGCGTTTCGTTGAAACCTACCCGGACCTTGTCTGGTTAAATCCAGTGAAATCAGATGCTTGGGAGTATACAGGCTCGATCCAATTGATCCGTGAGCTGATTGGTCCGCAGCGCATGTTCGAGATGACCCTCGGCGGGCTCGAAGACGCGATGAAGGAGCTTGGCCGCTAGCGCCGGCCGGCCCGCCTCGACCCTCGCACTCTTTTGGTCCGTGTTTTCGCCCTCACCGCGCTCGCCATGGCCGCGTTCGCCGCCAATTCGGTCATCGCCCGGCTGGCGCTTGAGGACGGCGCGATCGGCCCTTGGGGCTACACGCTCATCCGCCTCGTCTCGGGGGCCGTGGCGCTGGCGCTGATCGCCGGCCGCGGCGCATGGGCGGCCGGCGGCTGGGCCTCGGCGGCCGCCCTTCTCGTCTATTCGGCCTTTTTCTCTTACGCCTATCTCGCCCTGGCGGCGGGAACCGGCGCGCTCATTCTCTTCGCCGTGGTGCAGATGACGATGCTGGGCTGGGGCCTCGCCCAGGGCGAACGGCTGACCCCGCTGCAATGGCTTGGCGCCGCAGTGGCGGTTGCGGCGCTGGTCTGGTTGGTCTCGCCCGGGATCGCAGCGCCCCATCCCGCGGCGGCGGCGGCCATGGCGTTCGCGGGGCTCGGCTGGGGGGTCTACTCGCTGCGCGGACGCGGCGGGGGCGATCCCACCGCGGCGACGGCGGGAAACTTTCTCCGCGCGGCGCTGGTCGCCGCCCCGTTCAGTCTGATCCTCCTCGCGGCGCCCGAGGGCCCGCCATCGGCGTCCGGGGCGGGCCTCGCCGTTCTCTCGGGCGCGGTCACGTCCGGGCTCGGCTATGCGGTTTGGTATGGGGCGCTGAAGGCGCTCCGCGCCACCCAGGCGGGCCTTGCCCAGCTCACGGTTCCGGCCCTCGCGGCGGCCGGCGGGCTCCACGCGATCGGGGAGCCCGAAACGCAGGAGT
>CAYYNG010000540.1:0-1664 GCA_964472435.1 uncultured Hyphomonadaceae bacterium
ATCGCCCAATTTCATCACGGAGCCCTTGCCGAAGGCGCGGTCGATCTGGGCGAGCGCCGCATCCAATGCTTTTTGTTTGTCCATGAGGTCCTTCTCGACGAGACGCAAATCGGGCTGAGACATTCTCCCCTCCTTATTTCACAGGGATTTCAGCATGGCAATTACGGTTAATGTGCATGTTTTGTTCTTTTTGGCAAGAGGGTATTTAAGGTGTTGATTCATTTTTGTTATCGGCTGTGTGTTCTGGGTGCGTTCCCATCGCCCGGAAACGCATGTATACCCTTTGCGTATGTTCGGAGCGGGTGCTGTGCCCCCCGACTTTCATCCAATTTGAATTAGAGCCGGTGGGTTGAATATGCCCGTATGGGCGGTTTGCGCAAGGGGCCGGGGCGCGGAGCCGCGTAGCGGCGGGAGCGCCCCGGCCCCTTGCGTTTCAAGTCCGGCGGCGAAGGCCGCCGGTGTCAGGTAGCCGATGGCCGAGTGCGGCCGGGCGGTGTTGTAGTCGTGAACCCATGCGGCGATGATCTGACGCGCATGGCCGATGGAACGGAACAGGTTCTCGTTCAGGCATTCGTCGCGGAAACGTCCGTTGAAGGCCTCGCAGAAGGCGTTCTGCGTGGGCTTGCCCGGCGCGATGTAGTGCCATGTCAGCTTCGTTTCCTGCGCCCAGGCAAGCACCGCGGTGGAGGTGAATTCCGTACCATTGTCCGAGACGATCATTTCCGGCCGCCCGCGCCGGGCGATCACCGCCTCCAGCTCGCGCACCACCCGCCGCCCGGACAGGGAAATATCCGGCACCGCCGCAAGGCATTCCTTCGTCACGTCATCGGCGATCACGAGAACACGAAAACGCCGTCCACAGATCATCTGGTCATGCACGAAGTCCAGCGACCAGCGCGCATTGGCCCTTGCCACGACGGGGATGGGCGCCCGCGCGCCAATGGCCCGCCGCCGCTTCGAGCGCCGCCGCACCTTCAGACCTTCCTCCGCATAAAGCCGTTCTGTCTTCTTGACGTTCACCACCAGCCCCTCCGCCTTCAAAAGCACATGCAGGCGCCGGTAGCCAAACCGCCGCCGCTCCCCGGCCAACTCGCGCAGGCGCGCCCGCACAGCCCCATCGCCTGCCCGCCGCGCCCGATAGCGCACAGCCGAGCGATCCGCCCCCATCACCTTGCACGCCCGCCGCTCGCTCATCCCGTGGCCCGACACGAGATGAGCGACCGCGTCCCGCTTCGCGGCAGGCGTTACCACTTTCGCGACAGAAGATCCTTCAGCGCCGTGTTGTCGAGCATCGCCTCGGCCAGCAGCCGCTTCAGCTTCGCGTTCTCATCCTCAAGGCCCTTCAGGCGCTGGGCATCCGAGACCTCAAGCCCCCCCAATTTGGCCTTCCAGTTGTAGAACGTCGCCTGGCTGATGCCGTGCTTGCGGCACAGTTCCGCCGTCCCAACACCTGCCTCGTGCTCCTTCAAAATCCCAATCTTCTGTTCTTCAGAAAAACGCGATCGCTTCATCGTCCAGTCCCCTCTATGGGCCGGACTCTAACTCATGCTGGAGGAAATTGCGGGGGGCACAGCATTGACTAGAAAGAATTATTTTCGGTTACATGAGAAATCGTAGCTTGAGTTGTTACTTGCATTCGCGCGGCGTTGACGGCGGGGGATCGG
>CAYYNG010000541.1:0-1653 GCA_964472435.1 uncultured Hyphomonadaceae bacterium
ACCTCAGCGTTCTGCATATCAGCGCCGCAAAACTCGCCGAAGCGGGGGGGACCGAGCTGTCGTCCCCAGAGGCGTTACAGGCGGAGGCGGCGGCCGCGGCCCGGACCCTCGCGCTGATGAAATACGAACAGTTTGATGAGAGCGAGCTGCGGAAACTGTTGCCGCCCGAGTACAGCCCGGTAGTGAACGAATTGATCGCCCCGGCCGCGGCCCGCGAAAGCCTGCGTGATCCCAGCCTGCAAGCTACGGCGGTGAAAGCGACGGTCGACGACGCCGCGGCCCGCTAGCCGCCCGCCCGGCGCTCGACGAGGTCCCATCTGTTGCCGAACGGGTCTTTGAACACAGCGACTTTGCCATAAGGTTCGACCCGGGGCGGTTCAACGAATGCGACCCCTTTTGCGAGGAAGGCCGCGTGGTCGCGGTCGAAATCGTCGGTATCCAGAAAGAAACCGACCCGTCCGCCGGTCTGGTTGCCGATCGCGGCCACCTGCTCCGGCCCCACGGCCTTGGCGAGCAGCAAGGCCGTCTCGGCGCCTCGCGGCGCGACCCGCACCCAGCGTTTGGTCTCGCTGAGCGGCGTGTCTTCAAGCAGCTCGAAACCCAGCGCGCCGACGAAGAAAGCGATGGCGGCATCGTAGTCGGGGACGAGGAGGGTGATTTGGGCGAGGCGGCGGTTCTCGTACATTTTTTCCTACGGGCCGAGTGCTTTAGCTTGTGAACCAGGCATAATAAGCCATGCCCGCCATCACAAAGGGCGAAACCGTGTATCTGAAAACGTGACCAGGCTCCCAGAACCGGCCACCCGGCAGTTTCCGAAACGCCCAAGACCATTTCAAGAGGCGCGCGACGACGGTCGCGAGGCCGAACACTGAGGCGAACGCCGCAAACCATATCGAATATCGCAGATCCATGGGGTCAAGCCGCCGCCTCGGCCGTTTCAAACGGATCGTAATTCAAGATCGGCGCGAGCCAGCGCTCGGCCGTGCGCAGATCCCAGCCCTTGCGGGCGGCGTAGTCGGCCACCTGGTCGCGCTCGATACGGCCGACGGCGAAATAGGCGCTCTCCGGGTGCGCGAGATAGAGGCCCGAGACGCTGGCGGCCGGGCTCATTGCAAAGCTTGTGGTGAGCGAGACGCCGATGCGGTCTTCCGCTTCGAGCAGGCGGAAGAGCGTTTCTTTCTCGGTATGGTCGGGCTGGGCGGGATAGCCGGGCGCGGGGCGTATGCCGACATATTGCTCCGCGATCAGCTCATCATTTGAAAGCGCTTCTTCCGGCGCATAGCTCCAAAGCTCTGTACGCACGCGCTTGTGCATGTACTCGGCCATCGCCTCGGCGAAACGGTCCGCAAGCGCCTTCACCATAATGGCGGAATAATCGTCGCCGTCCGCCTCGAAGGCCTTTGCGCGTTCCTCCGCCTCCGGCCCAGCGGTGACGCAGAAACCGCCGACATGATCGCCAGGCTCGGTTGAGACGAAATCCGACAATGCGAAATTCGCTTTCGTGTTGTCCTTCACCATCTGCTGGCGAAGCGTGTGGAGCGTGTCGCCCGTCTCCAGCGCGATGTCGTCGCCGTCCCGCCGTGCGGGCCAGAAACCGACAACGGCTTTCGGCTTGAACCATTGCTCGCCGATCACGCGTTGGAGCATGGCTTG
>CAYYNG010000542.1:0-1009 GCA_964472435.1 uncultured Hyphomonadaceae bacterium
GATTTTTCGTCAGGGCTAGGAGCGTGACGTCCGGCGATGCGGGCATCGTCGGACCGGCGCGCGACGACGATCCTGGCGGAAAAGGCAAGCGGCGGCGTCGATCCATCGTCATAAGCTGTTGATCGACCGCACAAAAACCGCGGAGACGCTGGGATGCTTTTTGCGCCCTGGGTGCGTCGCAATCCTCCCGGCATGCCAGCATGCCGGTCCGGTCTGCTCCTGCCCAGGACGCAAAATTCATCTCGCCAAGCGGTGCGATTTGGTCGGAAACCGCCCTAGGGCTCGATCACCACTTTCCCCACCACCTCGCGGTTCTGCAGCATGCGGAACCCCTCGAGCGCTTTATCGAGGGTTAACGCGGCGTGGACATGGGGGCGGGTCTTGCCGGCGCGGGCCCAGTCCCAGATCGCTTTGACATTCTCCGCGCCGCGCTCCGGAAACCTTCGGCCGTATTCGCCAGCGCGGATGCCGACGACGGAAAAGCCTTTGATCAGCGGGATATTGGTCGCCACCTCCGCGATGCGGCCGGACGTGAAGCCGATCACCAACAGCCGGCCGTCGAAGGCGATGCAGCGGGTGGATTCGTCGAAGACGTCCCCGCCCACGGGGTCGAAGATCACGTCCGCTCCGCGCCCCTCGGTCAGCGCCTTGACGCGCTCGCGGAAGCCCTGGGAGACGTTCAGCGCGTGGTCTGCGCCGTAGTCGACGACCTTCGCCAGCTTCTCATCGCTCCCCCCCGTGGCGATCACTGTCGCGCCCAGGAGCTTGCCGACATCGACGGCCGCCAGGCCCACCCCGCCGCTTGCGCCATGGACGAGAAGGGTTTCCCCGGGCTGCAGGTTGGCGCGGCGAACGAGGGCGACATAGGCCGTAAGGTAGGCGGCGGGGTAGGCGGCCGCGTCCGCAAAGCTCATTGTTTCGGGTTTCGGCTGCACGCCCGCGGCGGGGGAGACGGCATACTCAGCAAACGCGCCGAGCCGCCCGCCGCCGGCCAAAGCGGCGCACCCCA
>CAYYNG010000542.1:1019-1647 GCA_964472435.1 uncultured Hyphomonadaceae bacterium
GTTTGGGGTTCGGGAGGCTGCCCTGCGGCTGTGGTTTCGGCTTTTTCCTCGCTGGCGCCGAGCCGCGCGCCGCCGGCGACTGCGTCGCCCACCTCGAAGCCGGTCGCGCCTTCGCCGAGGGCGGCGACGTCTCCGGCCATATCCATGCCCGGCGTGAAGGGCGGCTCGGGCTTCAGCTGATACTTCCCCTGGCACATCAGAATGTCGGGGAAGTTCACGCTGGCGGCGCGGACCTTTAGCAGGATCTCGCCGGGCCCCGGTTCGGGCGCCGCGGGCTCGGGGACCGCGGCCGCCGAGAGATCATGCGGGGTCTTATGGCAACCCAGCCGTTTAATGGGGTGGAAGCTTGGGCGGCGGCGGCCCGCCTGGCAAGAGGCGCTTAAGCCGCTGCGGTGGCCGGGGCGGCGCGCAGGCGCTCGGCCGCGAGCTGCGCGATCTCGCGGCATGCCGCGTCGGCGGCGGGGGAGACGCCGGTGAAAGAGCAAAAGCCGTGGGCGAGGCTGTCATAGCAGCGATAGACCACCTCGCCGCCGGACCCCTACAAACGATCGGCGAACATATTGCCCTCGACGACCCGCGGATCGAACCCGGCGGTGGCGATGAACGCAGGGGCAAGACCGCTTAGGTC
>CAYYNG010000543.1:0-1643 GCA_964472435.1 uncultured Hyphomonadaceae bacterium
CCGCCATTAGGCCCTGTTGTCCATAGACAAAGGCATAGATATCAGCGCGCAGCGTGGTGCTGGTGAAGTTCCGCCCGACGCCGCGATTGACGAAGACAATGGAGGGGCCGACGCCGAGCTCGAACCCTTCCGATCGATCGAGCTAGCCGAGCGCCTCTTCATTGGTGAAGAACAGCGCATAGGCGTAGCGCTGCGCGCCGGCCTGCAAGCCGTAAGAGGCGGTGAGGCTGTCATAATAGCCCGCGGTCTCGCCGTCCTTCAGGAGCACGCCCTCGCCGTACTGACCTCCGAACACGAAGCCGGCTTTAGCGATATTGGGAAACACGAGAATGCCGACCGCTTCGTCCACAAGCTCTGCAGCGCGGTCGCTGTCCTCTAAGAGGCCCTCCAGGGACGCCCGGGCGCCTGTGTCCAAGTCTTGGGTGGAGGCGAACACCGGCCGGGGTCGGTCTTGGGTGGCGCAGCCGGCCAAAACCGCAGCCGCGAGCGCAAGGGCGAGCCGTTTCATAGAGAACCCTTTCATCGTCGGAGGCCTTACCCTTTACGCCGTTTCGAGGGGCGCCCGTCAAGCTGTCTTCACGAACATGACCGACCCGCCTAGGGTCGCGTCATAAACCCCGAGGAGGATAACAGCCATGCCGATCGACTACGCCGCCGCAAAGGCGCTCGCCTCCGAGAACCAACCTTTCAACTATGGCGACCGCGAGACCATGCTCTACGCCTTGGGCATCGGCATGGGCGCGGACCCGATGGACGCTGCCGAGCTTCCCTTTGTCTACGAAAACGGGCTGAAGGTCGTTCCGACCCAGGCGACGGTCATGGCTTGGGGCGCGGGTAAGACCGGGGCGATCGGGCTCAACTTCGTCATGGTCGTCCATGGCGAGCAACGCCTCGAGATCCATAAGACTCTGCCGCCCGAGGCGGAGATCTTGGCCGATTGGCGGGTGGATGAGATTGTGGACAAGGGTCCGAAGGGGGCGGTCATCTATTCCGACACCGTGCTGAAGGACGCCAAAACCGGCGAGAAGCTTGCCACATTAGGGTCGACGATCTTCGCCCGCGCCGATGGCGGCTTCGGCGGCCCGAGCGACGGCGGCCCAGCGGCGCACCAGCGCCCCGACCGCGCCGCCGACCGAACGGTCTCGATGGCGACGACACCGGACCAAGCATTGATTTACCGGCTTTCGGGGGATCGAAACCCGCTGCACGCCGATCCGGGGTTCGCAAAGGCGGCTGGGTTTCCGCGGCCGATCCTCCATGGGCTTTGCACCTACGGCGTCTGTTGCCGGGCCGCCCTGAAGGCCTATTGCGACTATGATCCCGCGCGGATCAAACAATTCGACGTGCGGTTTTCCGCGCCGGTGTTTCCGGGCGAGACGATCGATGTCGATTTCTGGGAAGACGGCGACACCCTGTCCTTTGAGGCGCGGGTCGCCGCGCGGGATGCCACCGTCATAAAGAACGGCAAATGCGTTCTCGCCTGATGGGGCGGCCGGCTAGTCGAACGTGAAGCGCGGCGGCCTCTTTTCCAAGAAGGCCCGCCGGCCCTCGCCATAGTCCTCGCCTTGGGTCCCTTCGACGAAGATCGCGCGGCCCTTGCGGCGGCCGTCGGGATCCCCCGCTTCGACGAGGCGCAGGACCTG
>CAYYNG010000544.1:0-1640 GCA_964472435.1 uncultured Hyphomonadaceae bacterium
GAGGGCGTGACCCGAAAAGAGTTTGCTCAAATCGTCCGGTCGGGTTTGCAGAACATTCGCCTCGCCCGCAGGATCGACCTTCTCGGCCATCGCGTCCTTCGTGCCCGCCTCAAGCGCGGCCTCGATCGCGGCGGGGTCGAGCCGCACGCCCCAGTGCTCGGAGATGGCGAGAAGGGCGCCGCGGGGATCGGCCAGGCTCTCCTCGTACCGCATCGTCAGCACCGATCCGGGCCGGCGCCGTGCGATCGCGCCCCATCGGTTCCAGAACCGCGCGAGCCAATAAATGTCGCATCGATAGCGTGCGCCCGAGGGATCGCCCTTGAGATACTCTAGCCAATCCACACCCAATTGGCGGGACCATTTGGCGTGATGGCTCGCCAGGATCGCCATGGGGTGGCGGACGCAGAGGGCGTAATTCGGCAGCCCTGCCAAAGCCCAGGCCCCGTCCAAATCGGCGAGGTGGTGGGGAATGGTGTGAGAGAACGCAATGCGCGGCAGCGCGGGGTGAACCGCTGCATCCTTCGGCCATCCGATATAGGGCCGGACGGCGTTCTCTGAGAAGTAAGCCGGCCGGGGGACGCCATACGTGTCCGCCAGGGCGACGGCGAGCATATACTTGATCCAATGGGTTCCGGAATTCTTCGACGTGACCAGAAACCCGTCGAATGCGCGGTGCCGCAGGATGGAGAAATTGGTCCAAGCCTCGTTGGCCGCTTTAAGGCGAAAGCGGAGCGGACTCATCGGCCGGGCGACACTTGCGGCGACGCGGCCGAAATACGACTTAACGTCTTGTTAGAATGAGTTTGCAACAAGGAGTTGTGGAGCACGTCTCTGCATCTGCCAAATCGACCTCTACCGGTTCACTCCTCGGGAGTGAACCGGCTCTTTTCCTAGGCCACCAGGCCAGCGGTATTTCGATAGGTTTGCAAGAGCGCGAGCTGATCCGCAGTCGGCGCACCGTCTGCTTCCGAGACCGCAACGAGGATCGAATCGAGATCCACAACCTCTTTCGGCGACACGCCGCCGAGAACGACCCGGCTCATCCGGACCACCACCGGCCGCGGCGAAACGACCTCGCGCACCATCCATAGAGCATGCCGAACAAGGCCGCCCGATTCCTCTTCATCGAACTCAAAGGCCTCTTCGACCTCCCGCTGCATCACCGAAAGCGCCGCTTCAGAGACATCGCCCTCGCGTCGGCCGACCAGCGCCATCAGAATGGCCGCAGCCTCTCGCGGATCTTCGACGACCTTCAAGCCGCCCTGCCGCGCGCGCTGGGTGAATCTGAGCCGCCGCGGCAGGTTCGCCGCATCCCGAGCGAGGCCGCCGATCTCCCGGGCGGCGCCCGAAATCATCTTGAAGCGCCAATACCAAGCCGCCGCCGCGGCGAGCAGGGTGATGAAGCCGATCAAGATATGCATGCCCGCCTCCGGCGAAATCCCGAGCCTTCGATGACGAAAGCATCGGGTCCTTTCGGCGCTAGCGCAAGACGGAAAGGCGTCGCCGCTAGGGTGCGCCGCCGGACGCGCCGCGATCGTGGTCTTCGTGCGCCCGCGCAAGGACATAGGCGCGGATCGCCTCGGTTTCCCCCTCGTCGAGATAGTCCGCGAACGACACCATCCCGGCTCCAGACAAGGATC
>CAYYNG010000545.1:0-1633 GCA_964472435.1 uncultured Hyphomonadaceae bacterium
GCGACGTCTTTGTTTCGCTGGCGGGTGAGCGGGACGCATCGAGGCCGAGCCTCGCCACCGTCGCCCAAGGGGAGGCCGCCTGATGCGCAATGTGCTGCTCGTCGCCCGCCGGGACTATCTCGGCTATGTGCTCGCCTGGGGGTTCTGGTTCGGCCTTTTGCTGACGCCGGGGCTTTTGTTGGTCGGGCTGTTGGCCCCGTCGGCTGTCATTTCCTCTCAACCGACCAAGTATTTCACCGTCATCGAGGCTGAAGGCGCGGTTTTCGCCGATGCGATGGACGCGGAGTTCGAGCGCGGCAAGGTCCAAGCGGTCCGCGCGCAGCTCGCTGGATTGGAGCTCGCCGGCGCCGCGCCCGAGGATGCGTTAGCCGCGTTCGACGAAGCGATCGCGGCCGGACGCGGGATCGAAGGCGCTTTGGCGGCCGCCGACGCGCCCGCGAGCGTCACGCCGCCGGGTTCGGCATATGCCCGCGTGCCAGCGCCGGCGGCGACGCCCGAGGCGCTGCGCCCGTACTTGCTCGGCGACAGGTTTGTCGACACCTCGGCGGGGCCGCAGCCGCTGTTCGCCGCGATCATCGTGCCGGCCGAAGGCGAGATCGAGTATTGGAGTGAAAACGTCACGGCCGCGTCGGGGCGGCTTCTCAATGACGTCCGCGCCGTCGCCCGCCAGGCGGCGCGGACGTCGGCCCTCGCCGCGGTCGGCGCGCCCGCTGACCTTATTCAAACCGCAGACGCCTCGGCGCGCGGGGTCGTCGAGCGCCGCGCCCGTCCGCAGACCGCGGGCGGGGGCGGGGAGGTGACGATGGCCGATCGCGCGCCCTTTATCGTCTCGGTTTTCATCGCCTTTCTTCTGTGGATGCTGATTTTCTCGGTCGTGAATTATCTCCTGATGGGGACGATCGAAGAACGGTCGAACAAGATCTTCGATACGCTGCTCACCTCGGTTCGGCTGAACGAGCTTCTCGCCGGCAAGCTGCTCGCCGTCCTCGCCGTCGCGCTCACGCTGATGGGCACGTGGGGGCTGGGGGCCAGCGTCATGACCCTCGGGTTCGGCCATATGATGCCCCAGAACCTCGCCAACGGCGTCGCCGCGGCCGCCGCCGCCGCCACGTCTCCGGCGATCCTTGCGCCCGCCATCGTCAGCTTCATTCTCGGCTACATGATGTACGGGGCGATATTCCTCGCCTTGGGGTCCCTGTGCGACACGATCCAGGAGGCGCAAACCCTTATGAGCCCAGTGATCATCCTGCTCATGGCGCCGCTTTTCATGATCATTTTGGCGATCAGCGATCCCGCCTCGCCCATTTTGGGCGGACTCTCATGGGTGCCGTTCTTCACGCCGTTCCTGTTAATCATGCGGATGCCCACCGAACCGCCGCTCTTCGAGGTTTTCGGGCAGCTCGGCCTGATGGCCGCGACGGCCCTCGTGATTCTTTGGTTCGCCACAAAAGTGTATCGCGCCGGCGCGGTGCACGGCGCAGGCGTCAACGACGCGCTGCGCTGGATCCGCCGCTTCGGTCGCCCGGCGCCCGTGACCGACCTGCGGGGTTGACCCCCTTCGATGCCCGAAAACAAGAACGCCCCCGGCCTTGGGCTCGGGGGCGTTTTTATTCGTTTGGTCGTCCGACCTATT
>CAYYNG010000546.1:0-1632 GCA_964472435.1 uncultured Hyphomonadaceae bacterium
AGCGCGTCTTATAGTGACCAAGGAAAAGCGGCGCAACCGGCCCCCGCTGAGCGGCGCGCACAGCCCGGCGCGGGTGGATCAGCCCCTTTGGCTCTGGGGGACGCACGCCGTCGCCGCCGCCTTGATCAATCCCCGGCGGGGGGTTCACCGCACCGTGGCGACGGAGAACGCCGCGCGGCGGATGGCGCTTGAGGGCGCAGAGCTCGCCACGGTCAAAGCCATAGACGCTCTTTTGCCGCCCGGCGCCGTGCACCAGGGCGTCGCCGCTTGGGTCGATCCGCTGCCGACGCTTTCGCTCGAGGCGCTCATGGAGGCGGCTCCGCCTCGAATCGCGGTGCTCGATCAGGTGGCCGATCCCCACAATGTCGGAGCCGTCTTTCGTTCGGCGGCGGCTTTCGGCTTCGGCGCCGTCATCCTTCAGACGCGGCATTCGCCACCTCTGACCGGGGTGGTTGCGAAATCAGCCGCCGGCGCTGTGGACCTTGTTCGCGAATGCCGGGTTGTGAATATCGCCCGGACCCTCGACGCGCTTGGCAGGGGCGGCTGGCGTGTCGTCGGTCTCGCCGGCGAGGGAGGCTCGGATGTCGGTCGGGCGGTGGCGGGCGCAGATCGACTCGTCATCGCGCTAGGCGCCGAGGGCGCAGGCTTGCGCCCCGCCGTCGCCAAGGCCTGCGATCGCCTGGCCCGAATTCCCATCGCCCCCGCGATTGAAAGCCTGAACGTCTCGAATGCTGCCGCGATCGCTTTCTACGCAGCGCGCTTGGCCGGGCAATGAGCGTTCTCTCATGAAATGAGATCGGCTAAGGTCCTCCGGCGAGCCGGCGGACATGCGGCGAGCGGGAAGCGGATTGGGGCCGGGCGATGCTGCGCATAGTGTTCATTCTTCTCATCCTCGGCGGGTTGGCGGCTGCTGCGTTGGGCGGCGGAGCCATGTTTCTAGGCGCCTCGGATGAGCTGGCGGAGCCGGGGATCGGCACCGACGACGCGTCCGAATCCGCGCCGGCGCCGACGCCGAGATCGATCGCCCCCTCATTCGACGGCGAGGAGCCGACGCTGGGCCCGGCGGCCATGGAGCGGAACGCGCGAGCCCGCGGCGCGCTCGCGGATCTGCCGATCGCCTATGAGACGCCCGAACAGGCGGTCTTCGGCGAGGTGTTCGATGTCGTATTATCGATCGACGCAACGGGCGCCAGGGCGCCCGAGGCCGCGCTGCCGGGCCGCGAACGGACGCGCAGCGCGGAAGTGAGGCTCGGCGATCAGGCGAAAGCCCAGTTGACCGGAAGCGCCTTTCGAATCGTCGATCTGTCGCCGGAGACCCAATCGCTGTCGGACCTGACGCAGAATACGTGGCGCTGGGAAGTCACGCCTTTGGCGGCCGGCGAGCGAGACCTCGTATTGGAAATCTTCGCCGTTTCAGGTGACGCCGTGCTTCCGGTGCGCACCTATCGCGACACGATCGGCGTCGAGGTGTCGCGGGTCCGCCAGATCGTCGCGCTGGCTGAAGAGGCCAATCCCCTCGCCATGCTGTTGGGCGGTCTCGGCTCCGTCCTTGCGGGCCTGTTCGGGGCCGCGCGGTTCTTTTCCCGCAGCTGATCAGCCCTCGCGGGCGGCGCGGAAGCTGCGCCCATTGTC
>CAYYNG010000547.1:0-1632 GCA_964472435.1 uncultured Hyphomonadaceae bacterium
CCCCGACCTGCGCCGCCTTTTAACTGATTACGGGTTCGAGGGCTTTCCGCTTCGGAAGGACTTCCCCCTGACGGGCCATGTCGAAGTTCGCTACGACGACCTTGAGAAACGCGTCGTGTACGAACCGGTGGCGCTGACCCAGGAGTATCGAAGCTTCGACTTTCTCTCCCCGTGGGAGGGCATGACCAAGGTCATACCGGGCGATGAGAAAGCCGAGAGGGGGGAGGCCGCCGATGGCTGACGACGCGCCTGCGGTCGACGACCGCAAGTTCACGCTCAATTTCGGCCCGCAGCACCCCGCGGCCCACGGCGTCTTGCGCATGGTGCTCGACCTCGATGGCGAGGTGGTGGAGCGCGTCGACAGCCATGTCGGCTTGCTGCACCGGGGCACCGAAAAGCTGCTAGAGCACAAGACCTATCTTCAAGGGCTGCCCTATTTCGACCGGCTCGACTACGTCTCGCCGATGAACCAGGAGCATGCCTGGTGTCTGGCGATCGAGCGGCTGCTCGGCGTCGAGGCCCCGCGGCGGGCGAGCTATATCCGCGTCCTCTATTCCGAGATGGGCCGGATCTTGAGCCACATCCTGAATATCACGACCCAAGCGATGGATGTGGGCGCGCTGACGCCCATCACCTGGGGGTTTGAAGAGCGGGAGAAGCTGCTCGGTTTCTATGAGCGCGCCAGCGGGTCGCGCTACCACGCGGCCTATTTCCGCCCCGGCGGCGTCCATCAGGATCTGCCCCAGAGGCTGCTCGACGATATTTGGAGCTTCACCGAGACCTTTCCGAAAGTGCTCGACGATATCGAAACGCTGCTGACGGAAAACAGGATCTTCAAGCAGCGGAACGTCGATATCGGCGTTGTCGATGAGCAGACCATCATGGATTACGGGTTCTCGGGCGTCATGGTGCGGGGGTCCGGGTTCGCCTGGGATCTGCGCCGCGCCCAGCCCTACGAGGTCTATTCCGAGCTCGACTTCAAAATCCCGGTCGGAAAACACGGCGACAATTACGACCGCTATGTGTGCCGCATGGAGGAGATGCGCGAGTCGAACAAGCTGATGCGCCAGTGCGTTGAGAAGATGCCGGACGGTGAAGTGTTGCTCGCAGGATCGAAGATCGCGCCGCCGCGGCGGGCGGAAATGAAGGCCTCGATGGAGGCGCTCATCCACCATTTCAAACTCTACACCGAGGGCTTTCATGTGCCGGAGGGCGAGGTCTATGCGGCCGTCGAAGCGCCGAAGGGCGAGTTCGGCGTCTATTTGATCGCCGACGGTTCCAACCGGCCCTACCGGGCGAAGATTCGCGCGCCGGGCTTTCCCCACCTTGCGGCGATGGACCATTTGTGCCGGGGCCACATGCTGGCGGACGTCTCAGCCATCCTGGGCTCAATCGACATCGTGTTTGGAGAGATCGATCGATGAGCGTGCGCCGGTTCGACCTTGAGGCGGGCGGGGAGACGTTCGCCTTTCTCGCGGAAACGCAGCCGAAGATCGATTTTTGGCTCGGCAAATATCCTCGGGACCGGAAGCGCTCGGCTGTGATCCCGCTTCTATGGCTCGCGCAGAAAGACAATGGCGGCTGGCTGTCGGAGCCGGCCATGCGCGAGGTCGCTGAGCGACTGGAAATGCC
>CAYYNG010000548.1:0-1627 GCA_964472435.1 uncultured Hyphomonadaceae bacterium
ATCTGGCGCTCAGCTACGACCACCGCATCGTCGACGGCAAGGAAGCCGTGACCTTCTTGGTGCGCGTCAAAGAAGCCCTGGAAGATCCCGAGCGGATGCTGCTGGACGTTTAGGGGGTTCGAGCGAGCAGAGGAGGAGGCCGTGGCGAAACAGATCAACCGCCTCTGCCTCATTGGCGTCGTCCTGCTTGTTGGCATGGCGGGGCTGCACAGCAGCGGCACGTTCTATCTAAGCGGCCTTCTCGCCGAGTCCGATGCGCGGGGGTTTCTCAAAGAGATCTTCCCAATCGTTTTCGCCCATGTTTCGCTGCATCTCCTCGTGCTGGCGGCCTTTGGGCTCCTTGCGGCCTTCTCACCCGCCGCGCGCCGGCCGGTGGCGGCGATCGTCGCCGGTGCGATCGCGCTTGACGCGGCGATCGCGCTCGCCCTCGGCGCCTGGCCGCCGGCCGTCCTGCTCGTCGCAGCGGCCGCCTCTTTCGCCTTGGCCGCCTACCGCGCCGGCGACGCCCCGGCTTAGACCGGCTTTCGATAGACGGAGACGTGGGTTGCGCTCTCGGCCGTGAACGGCTCCTTCCGCCAGCCGCCCCAGCGCGCTTCGAGGAAGAGCCCAGCGAGCCGCGCCATCAGATCGATCTCCGCTGGCCAGGCGTAGCGGATCGGCAGCGGCGTGGTCGTCACGCCGGCGTTTGACACGCGGACATACTGGTAATCGACCCGCTGGCGCACCGGGTCGTGGACCGCCGCCTCAAGAACGGGCCCCTCGAAATCGACCCGTCGCGTCCGCAGGGATTGGCCGCCGTCGAACTCCGCCAAGCGAGGGATGTAGGTCTCGATCACGAACGCCCCGCCGGGCTTCAGGTGATCGGCCGCGCATTGGAAGCACTGCACCTGGTCGTCTTGGGACGTGAGGTTAAACAGCGTGTTGAAAATCAAGAATGCGAAATCGAAACGCTCGTCGAGCTGGAACGCCGCCATATCGGCGATGAGGACGGGGATCGCCGCGCCGCCGGGTTTCTCGCGCAGCTTTTCGACCATTTTCGGCGAGGCTTCGACGCCGTGAACCTCCAGCCCCCGCGCCGCCAAAGGCAAGCCGACCCGGCCCGTGCCGATGGCGAGTTCAAGCGTCCGCCCGCCAGCCGCAAGCTCGGCGAGCGTTTCAACGGCGAGATCCGTCGTCCCCGGATCGTGCCGGACGTCGTATTCGTCGGCGTTGAGATCGCCGAAGGTCTGCGGGCCATACTTTTCCATAGCCCGACTTTAGCAGATCCAAGCGCGCGAGCCTAAGCCGGAAGCGGGCCGACCTCGAGCACGTCCTCGACCGTCCGCAGGCCCGGCTGGGGGCTGGTGACGAGGACGGCCATGTTCCCCGGCGCATGTTTGTTATCCAGCATCTTCTCGTGGGCGGCCGGAATGTCCTTCCAAGGGAAGACCTCGGACATGCCGGGAGCGATGCGGCGATCGATGACGAGCTGGTTCGCGGCCGAGGCCTGTTTGAGGTGGGCGAAGTGGCTGCCCTGCACCCGCTTTTGCCGCATCCACAGGAAGCGCGCGTCCATGGTGAGGTTGAAGCCCGTGGTGCCGGCGCAGATCACCACCATGCCGCCGCGTTTGACGACGAAGACCGAGAC
>CAYYNG010000549.1:0-1625 GCA_964472435.1 uncultured Hyphomonadaceae bacterium
GCTGTCGCCGGAATATGGTTGCCGCAACGGCGTTTGCGGAAGCTGCGCCGTGCGGGTTCTCGAAGGCGGCGTGAGCTATGCATCCAAGCCGGCGGCGTCCGTCCAAGACGGGTGCGCGCTCTTGTGTGTGGCTCGGCCGGCCAAAGGAAGCGCAAGATTGCGTCTGAAGCTCTAGCCGGCGCTGCCGCTCCAAAACGCAACGCGGTCGCGACGGTTGACCCCACGCCTCGCCAAGCGTGCGCCTCACCTGCCCCTTAGTCAGAATCCACCATGCGGGAGCCTGCCATGCCGATTGAGACACTCACCACGAAAGTAGCGATCATTGGCGCGGGCAGCGCCGGGATGCGCGCCTATCGGGAGGTCGTGAAGGCGACCGACGAGGTGCTTCTCGTCGAGGACGGGCCCTACGGCACAACATGCGCGCGCGTCGGCTGCATGCCCTCCAAGCTGCTCATCGCCGCCGCCGAAGCCGCGCATGCCGGCCGTCATGCAGCCGCTCTGGGTGTGCGGTACGCCGCGCCCGAGATCGACGGCGCGGCCGTCATGAAACGCCTCAAGAGCGAGCGGGACCGCTTTGTGGGGTTTGTTGAGGAGACTGTCGAAAACTGGCCCGAGCGCCATCGCATTCGCGCCCGGGCGACGTTCGCGGCGGACAACACGCCCGCGCTTAGCGACGGGCGAAGGATTGAAGCGGAAACCGTGATCATCGCGACGGGTTCACGCCCGGCGATCCCGGCCGTGTTCGCAGCTTTCGCCGATCGCCTCATCGTCAACGACGACGTGTTTTTCTGGAACGATCTACCGTCGTCGGTCGCCGTGTTCGGCGCCGGCGTGATCGGCCTGGAGCTCGGACAGGCGCTGCATCGTCTCGGCGTTCGGGTGACGTTGTTCGGGCGCGATAACCTCGTCGGCCCCCTAACCGACCCGAAGGTTCTGGAAGCGGCGAGAACCACCTTTGCGGCGGCGTTCGATTTCCACCCGCATGCTGACGTCGCCAACCACCGTCGAACGGCGACCGGGGTCGCGGTGGAGCTTCAACGCGAAGGCGCATCGGAGTTGATCGAATTCGATTATGCGCTGGTCGCGACGGGTAGGCGGCCAAATACCGATGGCCTCGGGCTAGAGAATACGAGCCTTTGCCTGGACACCCAAGGCGTCCCCGAATTCGATCATCAGACGGGCCAGTGCGGAAACGCGCCCATCTTCATCGCGGGAGATGCGAACAACATCCTGCCGCTTCTGCACGAAGCCGCCGACGAAGGCATGGTCGCTGGGTTCAATGCCACGAGGTATCCAGATGTGCGAAGGTTCGTAAAGAGCGCGCCCATCTCCATCGTCTTCAGTGACCCGCAGATCATGATGGTCGGCGAGACGCATCGCAGCCTCAGCGAACGCGGCGCCGACTTCGGCGTCGGCGATATGGACTGGTCCGATCAGGGACGCGCCCGCGTCATGGGCGGTAACGCTGGCGTTCTGCGGGTCTATGGCGACAATCAGACCGGCGCGTTTCTCGGCGCGGAGATGGTCGGCCCGAGAGCAGAACACCTTGCGCACCTTCTCGCATGGTCGTTGCAGTCGCGACTTACGGTGACAGAGATGCCCGACCGCCCCTTCTATCACCCCGT
>CAYYNG010000550.1:0-1619 GCA_964472435.1 uncultured Hyphomonadaceae bacterium
CCCGTTGCGCACGATCTCTTCATACTGCTCGACATTGTAAGCGACGCCGCCGCCCGTGCCGCCGAGGGTGAAGGCCGGCCGGATGATCGCCGGCAAGCCCACCGTCTCCAGCGCGTCCATCGCCATTTTCAGCCCTTCAAGGCGATCGTAACCCGTCGCCTCTCCCGCGTCGTTTCTGGTCTCCGGGGCGGCGACAATGACGGCGCGGGGGTTTTCAAGGCCGATCCGGTCCATCGCCACGCGGAAGAGCTTGCGGTCCTCGGCCATATAGATGGCCTAGGCCTTCGCGCCGATCAGTTCGACGCCGTGGCGCTCCAGAACGCCCGCCTTTTGCAAGGCGAGCGCGCAATTCAGCGCCGTCTGCCCGCCCATGGTGGGCAAGAGCGCGTCGGGCTTCTCCCGGGCGATGATCTTTTCAACGAAGTCCGGCGTGATCGGCTCGATATAGGTCGCATCTGCGAGGCCCGGATCGGTCATGATCGTCGCCGGGTTCGAATTGACGAGGATCACCCGAAACCCTTCGGATTTGAGCGCCTTGATCGCTTGCACGCCCGAATAATCGAACTCGCACGCTTGCCCGATGATGATCGGCCCCGCGCCGATGACCAGGATCGACTGAATATCGGTGCGTTTGGGCATGGCGGCGGGCTCGCGCTGGGGCTTCGGGCGCGGATCGGGCTCCGTCCCTCAGCGGTCTGACTTGTCGGCTAAGCCGGCCTTCTAGGCGAGGATTCTCGTTATGGGAAGCGCCGCCGCCCGAAAGGACGGCCGTTTCGCTCAAGCGAGCTTGATTTCCCTGTGAACGGGCGGACGCGTAACGCCCCTAGCGAGCCCATCGCCCTGAGGGAGATCGCCATGGCCATCGCGTCCTCTTTCGACACTCCAATCCGTGTTCCGCGCTCGGCGCTCGACCGGCTGGAACAGTTGATCCTCGCCGTCGGCGGCGCGTATCTTTTCTATCGCATGTGGCCGGCGGACCTGAGCTATACCTCCCTGATCGGTTGGCTTCTCCTGTTCTCCGAAGGCGCGGCGCTGCTCTTCGTCCTCCTGCGCAAGCCGACCGACGAAATCTCGCCCCGCTTTCGCGATTGGGCGGCGGCCGTCGCGGGCTCGGCCGGGCCGCTTTTTGTCGGCGCGGGCGCGATCCCGCCCATCGCTTACGATCTCGGCGTCGCCCTGCTGATCGCCGGCATCATCATCCATATCGGCGCGAAACTCAGCCTGAATGTCAGTTTTGGAATCGTCGCGGCCAATCGCGGGGTGCGCAGCCGGTGGATGTATCGCCTGGTGCGGCACCCGATGTATGCGGGCTACATGACCTCGCATTTGGGCTATCTTCTGGCCGCGCCGTCGCTTTGGAATCTTGGCGTCTACGCCGCGGTCTGGGCCGTCTTCCTCGCTCGCATTTCCGCTGAAGAGCGCGTTTTGAGCGAAGACGCCGCCTACCGCGCCTACAAAGACCGCGTACGTCACCGCCTGATCCCCGGCGTGGTCTAGGGTCCGGACTCAATTCTTTTGTTGGAGTGACAGCTACATGACCAAGTCCTGCCAGGAAAGATGCGCCGGTCGGGGCAATCCCCGGCCAAGCGGCTTGCCGCAGCAGGGCGCCGGTCAGCCGG
>CAYYNG010000551.1:0-1612 GCA_964472435.1 uncultured Hyphomonadaceae bacterium
CCTGACGAAAAATTCAAGCGGCCAAGTGGTGCGATTTGGTCGGAAACCGCCCTAGCGATCGGTCTCGAAGAGCCGGACCTGGCCCTCCTCGAACGAGAGCGCCAAGCGTCCCGAGAGCAGCGCCTCGGCTTTCTCGCCGAAGACCTCTCGTCGCCACCCTTGAAACGCTGCGACCCCTTCAGTTTCGCCACGGGCGATCCGTTCAATATCGGCCGCATTGGCGATCAGACGTGGCACGACGCCAGCCTCGTCGCTGACATGTTTGAGCAGCACTTTCAGCATTTCCGGCGCGCCTGGCGGGGTTTGCGGATTTTGCACGCGCTTGGGCATTGGCGGCGCATGAGCATCGGGGTCTTCGATCGCGGACCGGACGACCTCCATCAGACCATCGGCGTAGCGCGAGCGGACGAAGCCCTTCGGCACGGCGCGCAGCCGGTCATAGTCGCCTTCGGACCGGGGCCGCTGATCGGCGATCTCCTGGATCGCGTCATCCTTCAAAATCCGCCGGCGCGGCTTGTCGTGGGTCTGGGCCATCTCCTCGCGCCAGGCGGCCACGGCGGCGATGATGGCCGCGTAGTCTTTCTTATACTTTCGGAGCTTCAGCCGCTGCCAGGCGTTTTCCGGCGCGGTGTCGTAGAGGGCCGGCTCCTCGAGCTCCGCCATCTCGGCGCGCACCCAGCCAAGGCGGCTCTGCGACTCGAGGTCGTCGATCATCTTGATATAGGCGTCCCGCAGGTGCGTTACGTCGCCGAGCGCGTAGGCAAGCTGCTTATCGCTTAGCGGCCGGCGGGACCAGTCGGTGAATTGGCTCGACTTATCGATCTGGCGGCGCAGCGTTTGCTGGATAAGGTTGTCATAAGAGATCGAGTCGCCGAGGCCGAGAGCCATGGCCGCGATCTGAGTGTCGAAGATCGGCCCGGGCGGATGGCCGATCAAGCGCGTGAAGATTTCAAGATCCTGCCGAGCGGCGTGGAAGACCTTGGTCCGGCTTTCGGCCGCGATCAGGTCGAGAAACGGACCGATGTCCAGATCGTCGGAGAGGGGGTCGATGAGGCCCTCGACGCCGGGGGCCGAGGCTTGGACCAGGCAGAGCTGCGGCCAATAAGTGGTTTCGCGATGGAACTCGGTGTCGACGCAGATGAAATCGTGTCCCGACAGCGCCTCGCAGAAGGCCTCGAGCGCGGATTGGTCGGTGATCGGAACAAGGGGGTTGTGATCCATGGGCGGCACGCCTAACCGATCGCCTTGACAAAGGCCAGCGGCGCTGCGCGTCTCTCGCCGCCGGAAACCGCGCCACCAAGAGGGTCCTTCAATGCACGCCTATCGCTCCCATACCTGCGGCGAGCTGCGCAATACCGATGTCGGCGCCCGTGTGAAACTCTCAGGCTGGCTGCACCGCCGTCGCGACCATGGCGGGGTGATGTTCATCGATCTGCGCGACCATTACGGCCTCACCCAGTGCGTGTTCGACCCGGACTTTCCGGCCTTCGCCCTGGTTGAACGCTTAAGGAGCGAGAGCGTCATCACCATCGAGGGCGAAGTGGTCGCCCGGGACGCGGAGCTCGTGAACGAGAACCTCGCCACCGGTGAAATCGAGGTGCGGGTGAAGGAG
>CAYYNG010000552.1:0-1606 GCA_964472435.1 uncultured Hyphomonadaceae bacterium
GATCGCCTGGTGCTGCGCGATCGGGCGGCCGAACTGTTCGCGCTCTTGGGCGTAGCGCCACGCATCCTCCACCGCAGCTCTCGCAATTCCATAGGCGACGGCTGTTATTTCAATCTTTTCAACGTCGAGCGCTCGGCCCGCCAACAGTTCCCAGCCCCGGTCCCACATGTCGGGTCCACCGACAATCGCCTCTTCCGACAGGCGCACATCGTCGAAGTAAACGTCTTGCGACGCGGTGTAACGCAGGTTCGAATGTTCGATAGAAGACATCGAGACGCCGGGCGCGTTGGTCGGGATCAGAACAAAGGAGAGGTTCTTGCGTTTCGCCTCGACCGGCCCCGAACGGACCAAGCAGTAGATATAGTCCGACCAATCGGCGCCCGTGCACCAGCGCTTCGCGCCGTTGACGACGATCTCCCCGTCCCGTCGCTCCGCTCGCGTTTCAACGCTGGTGAGATCGCCGCCGACATTCGGCTCCGAAAGGCCGTAGGCGAGGAACATCTCCCCCCGCGCCAGTTTGGGGAGCATCGCCTCTTTCTGCGCAGTAGAGCCGTTTTCGGCGAGATTGGCCCCGCCATAAAAGGCCGCGTGGATGTAGGGGCCGGCCAGTGAGGGGCCGCCCTGACAAAGCTCGTCAATCACCGCAACAGCGGCGAGCAGATCCTGCCCCGCCCCGCCATACGCCTCGGGGATCGTGAGGCCGATCAGGCCCATCTCGGCGATCTCGCCAAAGAGATCGCGATCCCAGGTCGACGCTTTGTCCCAAGCGACCCGCTTTTCCAGCGGCATCTTTTCGGCGACGAACCGCTGGAGCTGCCGGCGGATTTCGCTGACATGGGGTGGTTCATCTGCAAAGGATTGAAACATCATGCGCGCGTCCGAGTACCCGCAACCGCGCGGGCGCGATCAAGAAATGGCACGACCCATGCGTTACACAAACGGCCTCTGCTTGACCTAGCCCCCAGGCGCGTTTGCGCCCGTGGCCCTCTGAATTTGATTGAGGCCTTCTTGTCCTGCCCGCCGCGCGGCGTTCCATTGCGACTGCAGCCGGCAATCGTTTGTGTAGAACCGAGTGCCCGTGCGTTGCACCCTCCGGCAGATCATCGGGTCGTTCTCAAGGCCGTTCGCCTCTTGAAACTCCGCCATCTCTTTGGCCCTTTGTTCTGCGGCGCGCTCATCCCGCGCTCGGATGGCCGCCGGGTGGTTCATACAGCTTGTGACGAACACGGCCCCGGCAGCCCCGATTATAAGTTTGAATTTCATCGCTTTTCCTCCTTGCTCTCTCCGTCGGGCCGCCTAAGCCGTCATGGCCTCCCGCACACGGCGTGGTGAAGTGCACAAACTACACATACCAACTTGTGCAAAGCCAGCCACGCGCCGGGTTCCGCCTGAACCTGGTCAAAATCGCAGCGGCTTTGGGCACTGATCGGCGCAACTGCAAGCAGGCGATGGTGGGTTTGATGGACCGTATCCGCCTTCGGCCCTACAAACCGGCATCAGCCCCGCCGGCGCCGGTCAGCGATCCGTCGACGGCCCATTCATTCGCCCGTGAGGTTGGGCTTCCGCTTCTCCATAAACGCCTGCACCGCTTCGGCGCGGTCTTTTT
>CAYYNG010000553.1:0-1606 GCA_964472435.1 uncultured Hyphomonadaceae bacterium
TTGACGCATCGAACCATTCTGATTGGCCGGTGGGAACCAAGGTCTTCTGCGCCGCTGGGTGGGCGACCCATTCCATCCAGAACGGCAAGGGGTTCATTGGCCGCATACCTGCGGCGGAGGTTCCGCTCTCGCTCTGGATCGGCGTTCTCGGCGTGCCGGGGCTGACCGCGTGGTTCGGTCTGAAACGCGTTGGCGAGTTTAAAGAGGGCGCGCAGGTGCTCGTCACCTCGGCAGCGGGGCCGGTGGGCGCGACGGCGGGCCAGCTTGCGAAAGCCTGGGGCGCGGGCCGGGTCGTCGGCGTCGCCGGCGGGCCCACGAAATGCGCCTGGCTGCGGGACGAAGCCGGCTTCGATGGTGTGATCGATTACAAAGAGGTAGGCGATCTCGATGTCGAACTCGCGGCGATGATGCCGGACGGGGTGGATATCCTGTTCGATAATGTCGGCAATGAGATGGTCGATCGCGTTCTGCCGCTGATGAACCAAAACGGACGGATCGTCGTTTCGGGCCAGGTGGCGGACTATTCCCTCGCCCCGGAAGACCGCCACGGGATTAAGAACACCGCCCCCTTCATCACCCATCGCGTCCGGATGGAGGGGCTCGTCGTGTTCGACGACGCCCGCGATTTCCCGGGCGCGCTTGAGGCGCTAGCCGGACTGATCGCATCGGGCCGGCTCAAATACAAAGAGGACAGGTTCGAGGGGATTGAACGGATGCCGGAGGCCTTTTGCGGCCTGTTCCGAGGCGAAAATTTCGGCCGGCGGGTCGTCCGCGTCGGGCCGGATCCAGACTAGAGGAGGGCCGCCATGAGCGCCGAATTCGATATCACCACCCAGGCCTATTCCCGCTTCACGTTCTCGCGCGACGGCCGCGTGCTGACCGCGGCCATCACCTCCGACCATCCCGTGAACGGGGTCGACGCGGTGATGCATGACGAACTGGCGACGGTCTTCACCGATCTGCAGCGCGACGAGGGCAGCGATATCATCGTCCTCACGGCAAAGGGCCGGGCCTTCTGTGCGGGCGGGGATTTCGATTGGTTCGAAGAACAGATCGCCGACCCCGCCAAATTCCGCTCCATCGCCTGGGACGCCAAACGCATCGTCTCCGGCATCCTGGAAATGGAAAAGCCGATCCTTTGCCGCCTCAATGGCGCGGCGGCGGGGCTCGGCGCGACGATCGCGCTTCTCTGCGACATCATCATCGCCGACGAAACGGCTCGGATCGGCGATCCGCACGTGAAGGTGGGCCTCGTCGCGGGCGATGGCGGGGCGCTGATCTGGCCGCAGCTGATCGGGTTCGCGAAGGCGAAAGAGCTTCTGATGACCGGGGATCTTCTCACGGCGAAAGAGGCCCAAGACCTCGGCCTCATCAATTACGCGGTGCCGGCGGCGGAGCTCGACGGTAAGGTCGCCGAACTGGTCGCGAAGCTACAGGGAAACCCGAAATGGGCGGTGCGTTGGACGAAAACCGTCGCCAATATTCCGCTTAGGGCGCTCGCGGCGCAGCTCATGGACGCCTCGATCGGGTGGGAGAGCGTCTCGAACTTTCAAAAAGACCGCGCCGAAGCGGTGCAGGCGTTTATGGAGAAGCGGAAGCCCAACCT
>CAYYNG010000554.1:0-1603 GCA_964472435.1 uncultured Hyphomonadaceae bacterium
GCCGGGATGGATACCCGGCCCTTTGCGTCAATGCCGCTCTCATAGGTGGATATGAACACCCGCCCAACGCCCTCGCCGCCCAACACGACCGCCCAAAGGAAACGCATGGGCCAACCATCAACGTGGCCGGGATAGCATGGGTCTATATGGGAGCCAATGGGATCGTATGCGTATTTTAAGTTTCCACAGGCCGGAATTAATCAAACATTACAGGAACATATAGCGAAAAGACCAGAACCCGCGCCAAGGCCTCACCCAGTGCGGCCCATGAGCCGATTGATTTCGTTGAAAAAAAGAGAACCCACGCCGCCCAGCCGCAGGCATGGGACGGCATGGGTCGGCGCAAGGAATTTTAACGTCGAGGCGGCGCGCGTACGGCGCGCCGACGCCGATCAGCCGCCCGAGATCAGGCGACCCCATTCGAATCGCGCTTTGGCGGCGATTGAAACCTGGTCGTCGGCGAAAATCTGGGCGTTGTCCTGGTCGTACGTAAAGTAAAGCTCTTCTCCCGCCACCGTGAACTGCTCCACGGTGCCGGCCTTCAGGTCGCCGCGAGCAAGGGCGACGGGGCAATACCCGCCGAACCGGGGCACGAACTTCTCGGGGTCGGCTTCGAATGCGTCGAGGCTGTCTTGGCTGGCGAACCGCCATTCGGCGCCGTCCCATTCGGTCGCGAATTCCGCCGAGCCCTCGACCGGCGCGCCGTCATGGAAGCTCGTGACGTCGTGGCCTTCGAGGGCGACGGTCCCGTACCAGGCCGGCTCCGCCGCCTCCTCGGCTGTCGCGGGCGCGCCGAATGCGCTGAGGGTGACGAAAGCAGCGGCGGCCAGGCGGCGGATGATGGCGGTCATGTCAGGGCTCCAAGTAGCGTTAAGAGCGTCGCATGACCCCAGGCGGCGCGCTAATCACGTTCGCCAACCATCCGGCGCCACGCCCGTGATCCGCTGTGAGCGGCGCGCTGCGATGTCTACGGGAGGCGGTTCTCCCGACCAAAAGGATAAAGCCGAAAAGAAAAGGCGGGCCACCGTGGACGCAAAGCGCCGACGGCGGCCCGCATTCGTCGTCAGGTTGGGTGGGCGGCGACGACGAATTCCCATAGCGGACGGGAGGGTAACACACCCGCTATGGATGTGAAAGATACACGATATACCCGAATAGTCTTACGGGCGATTGCTGTTTTTCGTTACAGAAACTTGCGCAAAACCAAAGCCGAACAGGCCGCGCCCGGCCTCTCGCGCGCTCCCAGGCGCCAGGGTTCGGATCCTAGTGCGCGCCCGCCCAATTGTCCGCCGCTGCGGCGTCAACGACCAGGGGCACGCTGAGATCCAGGGCCGGCCGGGGCGCCGCCGTCATCACTTCTTTCACGCAAGCGATCGTCGCCTCGGCCTCCGCCTCGGGCGCCTCGAAAATCAGCTCGTCATGGACCTGCAGCAGCATGCGCGCCTTGAGGCCGGCATCGGCCAGCGCCTTCGGCATCCTGACCATTGCGCGCTTAATGATATCCGCCGCCGAGCCCTGGATCGGCGCGTTGATGGCCTGGCGCTCGGCGAAGCCGCGGCTCGGGCCCTTCGCGTTCTTTAGATCGAGATGCAGCTTCCGGCCG
>CAYYNG010000555.1:0-1591 GCA_964472435.1 uncultured Hyphomonadaceae bacterium
CCGCGCCGGGCCGCAGGATTGTCGTCACCACCGCGATCGACTCCACATTGTTCACGGTCGTCGGGCAGCCGTAGAGCCCGGCGCCCGCTTGGAATGGCGGCTTCAAGCGAGGCTGGCCTTTTTTCCCCTCAAGGCTTTCAAGAAGGGCGGTTTCCTCGCCGCAAATGTAAGCGCCCGCGCCATGGGCAAGGTAGAGATCGAAATCCCAGCCGTGGATGTTATCCTTACCGATCAGCTTTGCAGCGTAAGCCTCGTCGATCGCTCTTTGGAGTTGCTCGCGTTCGAAGATGTATTCGCCGCGGATGTAGATGTAGCACGCATGCGCTCGCATCGCGAAACTCGCGACCAAACAGCCCTCAATAAGAAGGTGCGGGTCATGGCGCATGATCTCGCGGTCTTTGCAGGTTCCGGGTTCGGACTCGTCGGCATTGACGACGAGATAGTGCGGCCGCTCGCGCACCTCCTTCGGCATGAAGGTCCATTTCAGGCCCGTCGGAAAGCCCGCCCCGCCCCGGCCGCGCAGACCGCTGGCCTTGATCTGATCGCAGAGCCATTCAGGCTCCTGAGCCAGCATCTCGCGGGTCATATTCCAGGCGCCGCGCCGCTTCGCAGCTTCCAGCCCGGGGCTGTGGCGGCCATAGAGATTTGTGAAGATGCGGTCTTTGTCTGCAAGCATTAGGTCACCTCCGGGCCCGCCAGATGCGGATGATCGTTGGAAGTCCGATCCCGACGCCCAAAAGAACGCCCGAAGCGATCCAAATCCACGAGCCGGTTGCAAAATAGAGCCCTAAGCCGCCAAGAACGCAGGCCGCATCCGCCAGGGCGGCGCGCAGGAGCGCCCGCGACTCCTCCGGCGTCAGTTCGATCGGCTCGGCCACGATAATCTGTCCTCGTCTTCCCCGCCGCCCGCCTCGCCTGCGGCGAGCGCCTGGGCTTGGGGGATCCACCGTTCTCGGTCCACCCGACCCTTAAAGGCGAGATAGTCGTCGATCCACGCGACATTCGCCCGCGTCCAAGATGCGACCTGCGCGAACTTGTAAATGCCAAGGCCGTTCAGCGTCTCCTCGATCTTCGGCCCGACCCCTTTGATCCGCTTTAGATCGTCCCGCTCCCGAGCAGCCACTTTGACCGCGTCCGGCTGTTCGCCCGCGAGGCCGTCCTCGCCGATCTCGAACACCTCGTCGGCCGGCGCTTCCGTTGAAGCGACGGGCTCAGCCGCATGATCCGACGCGTCTGGCGCGGCGTCCGCCGCCTTAGGCTCGGGATTGGGGCGCTCGGTATTCGTCGGCGGCGCCGCCTCGGGCATGGCGGTCGGCTCCGGCTCGGGCTCCGCCGCGGGCTCGGGACTGTTCGGCAGCCGGTCGAGCGGTTGGGCGAGCGAGCCGTCGAAGAGGCTTTGGTCCGTTAGGACATCTGTTCCGCCCAACGGACCGCTGCGTTCGCGATCGACGAAGTTGCCAGGCTCCACCGTAACGCCGTTGCGCAGCTTCAACAGGATCTCCCGAAACGTCGCTGGCTCCAGGTCTTCGTAGTAATAGTCGTTGATCTGAACCATCGGCGCGTTCACGCACGCGCCGAGGCATTCAACCTC
>CAYYNG010000556.1:0-1588 GCA_964472435.1 uncultured Hyphomonadaceae bacterium
CAAGGTGGCGGTATGGATGAACTCCACCGCCGCGGCCTGGGCGTAGGTCGCCTCGTTCACCCCGCCGGCGGCGTGCGCCGCGGCGAGGGTCAGCATCGGGCGCAGCCGTTTGCCGCCCGCAGACACGATATAACCGGAGAGATCCGGGATCACGGCCACCGGGCTCGCGGCGCGGGCCGCAAGGAGACGTTCGACGGCTTCAAGATCCTCTGTGAGCAACGCCTGCATGCGTTCCGGGGCAGACGGCGGTTTCCGCGAGCCTTTGGTCTGGGCGATAGGGGCCACGCGGACTCCTTTAAAGTGGCGTCTTGCTGGCTGCACTTATGAACAGGGCCCCGCCACCGTCAAGCGCGACCCGGCGGCGCAGCCGGCAACCGGCCCGCGCAGCGGCCCCAGCGGCGCCCGCCTGGTTCCCGTCCGCGCGACTTGGCGCTAAATCAATGGGATGGAAGAAGTTTTTCGCACCACCGACCCCGTGAAGCTCTCTTATGTCCAACATGTGTTGAACGAGGCGGGCCTTGCGCATTTCATCGCCGACCAACACATTTCCGCGATCGAGGGGGGCATCGGGGCTTTTCCCCGGCGGGTTATGGTGGCGAGCGACGATGCAGCCCGCGCGCGGTTCGCCCTGAAAGATGTCGAGCCCGATGGCGCCCGCGGGCTTTGAGACGACCGCGGACCGCCTCCTCGGCGGCCGTGTCGCGCTTTACCAACCCAGAGCGGGTTTCCGCGCGGCCGAGGACAGCGTCTGGCTCGGAGCGGCCGTGGCCCCGGCGCGGACGGACGCAGATTGCCTCGACCTCGGGTGCGGGGCGGGGGCGGCCCTCTTCACGGCGGCGCACCGGTTGGCCGGCGCCCGTTTCACGGGGCTCGATCGGGATCCGCGCGCCGTCGCCTGCGCCCGGGCCGGAGTGGCGGCGAACGGCTGGGGCGGGCGGGTTGAGATCGTGGAGGGCGACGCGGGCGCCCTGGCCGCCGAGTGGGAGAACCGGTTCGACCTTGTCTTCTCGAACCCGCCTTTCTTTCCCGCCGGCGCCGTCACCTCGCCGGGTCCGGGCAAGGCGGACGCCTATCTCGAGACCCTGCCGCTCAGCGATTGGGTGAAGGCCATGTGTTTCGCCGCGAAGCCGGGGGCTTGGTTGGTCCTTCTCCACCGCGCCGAAGCGCTGCATCGGGTGCTGGCCGCCTTCGACCGGCGCACGGGGGCGGTCGAGGTGCTGCCGATCCGACCCCGGGCGGGCGCTGCAGCGAGCCGGGTCCTCGTCCGCGGCCGCAAAGGCCTGAAGCCCGGGGATCTAAAGCTGCACTATGGGCTGGATCTTGATTCGGCGGCGGCCGGCGCGCTTGCCGACGGCGCCGGCTTGGATTGGGCGTGAGGACCTGGTCTTCCCTTGAATCGCCGTCTCCCACCCCCACATCGATATTATCGTTAATCGATGTTATAGAAGGGAGAGGACGATGCTCATGGGTTGGCTGATCGGGATCGGGACGGTCGCCGGTTTGGCGATCAGCGTTCTTGGACATCCCAAAGGCTATCGCGCCGTCTTCGGCGGCGGCCGACGCTCGCTAGACGGGCCGCAGTAAGCCA
>CAYYNG010000557.1:0-1587 GCA_964472435.1 uncultured Hyphomonadaceae bacterium
CCCGTGCCGTGATAGCCCTGAACCATCACACGGCGATTGTGCTGAAAGCCCGCCAGGATCGCCAAAGTCGTCTGCGGATCGAACCGATAAGCGTCGTCGATCGCCGGCACATACTCGTTCGGAGCTTCAAAACCATCGACGGTCATGTCGGTATCGAGACCGAACACCTCGCGCACCTTCACCTTTTTGGTCGGCGTGAGGTCTTTCAGATGGTCCGCGTCGGTCATGACAGTCATTGAAGATATCCGGCGTTTTTGAGTTCTGTGAACGTCGTTCTAGCACGAGAGCCGGGTGCGCCAAGCGCGGCCGCCGCGTCAAGTCGCAGCCGGGACCGGCGCCCAGCGGCCGAGGCGCTCGAATATGACGCGCTCGACGACGATCTCTCCGCCGCCGAGCGGCCGGATAACGAGATAATCGACGCTGGGGTCGGCCGATTGAAGCGGCGCGCGGTACTCGAAAACGCAGGGGCAAGGCGCGGCGGAAAAATCGAACTCTCGCCAGCCCGAGGCGTCCCGCGGCGTTGCGAAATACGCCGCCTCGAATTGCGCCGCCCCGCCGAGCTCCGCTGATTTGGCCTCGATTGTGACCCGGATCGTGAAGCCGGCGAACTGTGTTTCGATATCGGCCGCAAGGCGGAAATGCGGGGCCTCCGTCGGGATCGCGGCGCGCGGCCCCTTGCCCACCGCGACGCGGGCGATCGCGCCGCGCTCGCCGGGCTCGACTCGGATCACGGAGCCGCCGCCTGCGATCATTCGGTTGAGATCGCTGTCTTCTACGACGATCCGCTCGTACTCCGTGTCCGCCCCGCCAATCGATCCGCTCGGGGGATCCATTACGCCGGGCGCCAAGGCGAAGGCGACCATGGCCACGGCCGCAAGCGCGGCGATTGGAAAAAAAACGTAATCCGGCATGCCGATCGTCAAATACGCTCCCGCCGGCAATAGCGGGTTGAAGCGATGCGCGTCGAGGATTAAATCCCGGCCGCCGCGGAAGGGGACGTCAACATGCCAACGAAAGCGCTGGCGAGGCGCGGCCGCGAGGCCCGAGCGTGGCTGCTCGACGGTTTTCTACCGCTCTGGGCCGAGCGCGGGCCCATCGAGGCCTTGGATCTTCACCACCAACCGGCCGACGAAAGCGACGCGACGCTTCGAACACTGGCGAGGCGCATCTATCTTTTCGCAGAGGGACGCCGCCTCGGCTGGGATGCAGACGGCTGCGACGAGGCCGTCGACGCGGCGTTAGGCGCTCTGCTGGCCCGTCCGGAGATCAGCGGCGAAGAACCCCCGCCTGGTGTGACCGAGGCTGCAGCCGCGGTGTTCGGCCTCGCCCACGCACTCCAAACCGGGGAGGATAGAGCTGAGATCGCGCCAGCGATCCAGCGGCTCCTATCCTCGCTTGAAATGCCGCCGGCCGCCGGCTGTCCGGCCAGCCCGCCGCCGCACCTCCAACTGGTCGAGGCCTGTCTCGCCTTGGATCGGGCGCAGCCGGACCGGATGCATAGAGCGAACGCCAAGCGCCTGGTCAGCGCCTTCCAGTCCCGCTTGTTCGACCCCTCGACCGGGACGGTCGGGGAGGTCTTCGAAGCGG
>CAYYNG010000558.1:0-1587 GCA_964472435.1 uncultured Hyphomonadaceae bacterium
ATTAAAGAAGCTGTCGAGCGCATGGCCGACCCCGCGCGGTACGATGCGATCGTGGTGACGAACCTCTGCGTGCCGACCGCGTCGGGCGTGCCGCTGCGCCTTCTGCCTGACGAGATAAACGGCGTCCGCATCATCGGGATCGACGTGCCGGGCTTCGGTGTGCCGACCCATGCCGAGGCGAAAGACATTCTGGCGGGGGCCATGTTGGCATACGCTAGACGCGAGGCGGAGCAGGGGGCTGTGAAGCGCGCGCCCGGCGACGTCCAGGACCTTCCGAAAGTCACCCTTCTCGGCGAGTTGTTTCCAGCCGATCCGATCGGCGTCGGTCAGCTTCTGAAACCCATGGGGCTCGCCGCCGGCGCCGCTGTGCCGACGCGGGAATGGCGGGAGCTTTATGCGGCGCTCGATTGCGCGGCGGTCTCCGCCATCCATCCCTTCTACACCGCAAGCGTCCGCGAGTTCGAAGCCGCCGGGCGGCCGATCGTCGGGTCCGCGCCGGTGGGTGTCGAAGGGACCGAAGCCTGGCTCGAGGCGATCGGCGCGGCCTGCGGCATTGCGCGGGCCCGAATCGACGCGGCGAAAAACGCGGCGTTGCCCGCGATCCGCGGCGCGCTTGCGGCGACCCCCATCCGGGGCCGCGTGACGCTGTCGGGATATGAAGGCTCCGAGCTGCTGGTGGCGCGTCTTCTTTGCGAGAGCGGCGCCGATGTCCGCTATGTCGGCACGGCCTGCCCGCGAACGCGGTGGGCGGACGCTGATCGCGAATGGCTCGAGGCCCGGGGGGTCGAGGTGCGGTTCCGCGCGTCGCTCGAGACCGACCTCGCTGCGTTTGAAGCCTTCGAGCCCGACCTCGCCATCGGCACGACGCCGGTCGTACAAAAGGCGAAAGAGGCGGCGACGCCCGCGCTCTATTTTACGAATCTGATTTCGGCCCGACCGCTGATGGGACCCGCCGGCGCAGGATCCTTGGCCCAGGTGATCAATGCGGCGATCGCCGGCAAGGCGCGGTTCGACGAAATGCGCGCCTTCTTCGAAGGCGTCGGAACGGGCGACGCCGCCGGCATCTGGGAAGACAAGCCCGAGGCGCGGGAGGCGTTCCGCTCCAAACAGGCGCGTAAGCTCGCACTCGCCGAGAAGCGGGCATCGAATCTCGAGGAGCCGGTCGGATGCTGATCCAGGATCATGACCGGGCCGGCGGATATTGGGGCGCGGTCTACGTGTTCACAGCAATCAAGGGCCTCCAGGTGGTCATCGACGGGCCCGTGGGCTGCGAGAACTTGCCGGTGACGTCCGTCCTTCACTACACCGACGGTTTACCGCCCCATGAGCTGCCCATCGTCGTCACAGGGCTTGGCGAAGAAGAGCTCGGTCAGCTCGGCACGGAGGCGGCGATGAAACGGGCCCGTGCGGCACTCGACCCCGCACTGCCGGCGGTGGTGGTGACCGGATCGATCGCAGAGATGATCGGCGGCGGCGTCACCCCGGAAGGCGCCAACATTCAGCGTTTCCTCCCCCGCACCATCGACGAGGATCAATGGCAGAGCGCCGATCGCGCGCTCCTCTGGTTGTGGACCGAATACGCCCAGA
>CAYYNG010000559.1:0-1585 GCA_964472435.1 uncultured Hyphomonadaceae bacterium
ACTACCGCTCGACCGGTCATATCCTCGCCGCGGCCAGCGCCGTGATCGCCAATAATAAGGGCCGGCTCGGTAAAACGCTGCATACGGACGACGCGCTCGGCGAGCGGGTGAAAGTCCGCGGTCTTTGGGATGGCGAGGCCGAGGCCCGCCTCATCGGCGATGATCTCGAGGCCTGGCGCGCGTCCGATCGGCGCTATGCGGACTGCGCCATCCTTGTTCGCGCGTCCTGGCAGATGCGGCTCTTTGAAGAGCGGCTGATCATGCTGGGCATCCCCTATAAAGTGATCGGCGGCCCGCGTTTCTTCGAGCGCGCGGAGATCCGCGATGCGATGGCCTATCTCCGCCTCATCCGCAGCCCGGACGACGACCTCGCGTTCGAGCGCGTGGTGAACCAGCCGAAACGCGGGGTCGGCGCGACGACGGTTCAGAAACTTCAGCGCATGGCGGCGATGGACGGGCGGTCGCTCTCCGTGCTCGCGCCGATGATCCTGCAGACGGACGAGGTGAAGGGCCCCGCGAAACGCGGGCTCACGATCTTCACCGACCAGCTCAATATGTGGCGTGATCGCCTCGCGAACGGCATGCCGCACCCGGAGCTGTGCGAAACCATTCTCGAAGAGTCCGGTTATACGGACATGCTCCAGCGCGACCGCAGCCCGCAAGCGGCGACCCGGCTCGACAATCTCAAAGAGCTTATCCGCGCCATGGGCGAATTCGACTCGCTGCCGGCGTTTCTAGAGCATGTGGAGCTCGTGATGGACGCCTCCCAAGGCGGGGGCGGGGACGAGGTGCAGATCCTCACCCTGCACTCGGCCAAGGGGCTCGAATGGCCGATGGTGTTCCTGCCGGGCTGGGAGGAGGAGGTGTTCCCCTCGCGCCGATCGCTCGATGAAAGCGGCGCCAAGGGCCTCGAGGAGGAGCGACGGCTCGCCTATGTCGGCCTCACCCGCGCGCGGGAGCGGGCCTATGTCTCGTTCGTCGCGAACCGCCAGATCTATGGCCGCTGGCAGTCGGTGCTGCCGTCCCGTTTCGTCGATGAGCTGCCCCATGACCATGTCGATGCGGTCTCCGAGACAGGCTATTCGACCCAACCCGGCGCCGATGCCGGCTTTGTGGAAGATCTGGGCGAACGCTCGTCCTATTCGAGCCCCGGATGGAAGCGGATGCAGGCGAACCGCGGACAGGCGAAATCCGCCGGCGCGCCCCGGACGCTGGAGGGCCAGGCCGAGCTCCTCGCGACCTCCGCCGGCGAAGCGGGTTTTGCAATCGGTCAGCGCGTCTTCCACGATAAGTTCGGCTATGGCCGTGTCATCTCCGCCGAGGGGACCAAGCTCACGGTCGATTTCGAAAAAACCAATCGAAAGAAGGTAATTTCAACCTTTTTGACCCCAGCTTAGGGGCACTGGAGGGTTGAACAATGCTGCGCGCCGCCGCCGCTCTTGCGCTCATCGCCGTGGGGGGGGGGGCCGGGGGCCCCGGGACGCCGCCCCGGCTCGACGCCCGCACGAACGACTACGCCGGCCTGGACGTTGCGGGCAAGGTCGCCGTCGTGCTCGGCGGACCGCCGCCCTTCCTGCCCTCGGCG
>CAYYNG010000560.1:0-1582 GCA_964472435.1 uncultured Hyphomonadaceae bacterium
CCGGTCTTGGTATAGAAGCCTGGGATCCCGGCCCCGCCGGCGCGGCACCGTTCAGCGAGCGTGCCCTGCGGGGTGAATTCAAGCTCCAACTCGCCCGAAAGATACTGCCGCTCGAACTCCTTGTTCTCGCCGACATAGGAAGAGACCATTTTCTTGATTTGTCGCGTCTCAAGCAGGAGGCCGAGGCCGAACCCGTCCACGCCGGCATTGTTGGAGATGACGGTGAGGTCTCTCACGCCTGTGTCGCGCAGGGCGGTGATGAGCAGCTCTGGAATCCCGCAAAGGCCGAACCCGCCGGACATCACGATCATGCCGTCATACGTCAGCCCTTCAAGCGCCTCGGCGGCGGTCGCATAAATCTTGTCGGCCATAGTTCGTGGGATACGCTTCAGCGGCGGTGCGCGCAACTCACAACAGAGCAGCTGGTCGCCATGACCCGCGGCGGTCGCGCGCGGCCGCCCGGCCTCACGCACGCCGCGGCGGGCGACGGTCCAACGGGTGGGTTAGCCCACCTCTGCCGGCGCGTCGTTCAGCGACCAATCGTACTCAAAGGTATCTATGTCGCTGACGCCGCTTAGCGAGGCTTGCACGTCGGAATTTCCATATTCTTTTAGATGGTCGATGACGCCGGCTTCGTCGCCGCCGAAATCCTCTTGGAACCAGCTGTAAATGCTGGAGGCGACGACCGTGCCGTCTGCTTCAATGCGAAAGCCCCGCGGATGGTTCGCATAGGCCTCGGCGCCCGCTTGCAGCATATCTTCGAGCGTGTCGCCGGTATAGGGCTCGTGGGCGAGGTTGGGACAGCCCACAGAGGCGCAGTTTACGGCGTAGTGGACGCGATTGTCGTTGAAATAGGGGCGAAGGATTCCGTGCTCGATCTGGTCGAGTGTCAGCCGGTCGCCGTTCACCTCCGCCAACCGGCGCGCCCACGGCCCGGGTCGGAAGCCCGACCAAAGCGTGCGGATGGAGCTCAGCGGGTAGTTGTCGACGATCAAGTCGACCGTCAGCGCATTATAAAGGTTGATCCAGTAGGCAAACGCTTCATCGCAAGAAAGGGCGGTGGGATCGACGGCTTGCAAGTCGGCGAGATAGGCCTTCAGCCGTTCGCTGTCGGCGTCGCTGACCGCGCCATAGGCGACGGCCGTGCGGCCATCGGCGGTGTCTTTCAGATAGAGGTCGAGGAAACGGCCCCACTCGGCGTGGTCGACGACGGTCGCCGCTTGTGCCTGGCAGGAGCTGAATTGCTCGATATCGGCGTGGGCGGCCCCGGCGGTCAGCGACGCCCAGACCATTCCGGCGGCGGCGACGCGGGTGAGCAGACGGCTGAACCGGCGCGGCGCGCGGGCGAGGGCGGTGATCATGGCGGCGACTCCCATATCGGTTGCGTTGACCGGCCTTATGCCCGCATCGGCCGGTTGCGGCCCCACACAACCTTGCACGACGCCTCACGTAACGTTGAGTGCGCGTGTTTTGTGTTCCGTCTGCACACGCCGCATCACGTCAGCCGTCGCCGGCGGCCGCTCGCTCACCCAAGAACGCGGGCCCGCCTCGGTCCATCGCTGATCCCCCGAGAGGTCGCCAT
>CAYYNG010000561.1:0-1579 GCA_964472435.1 uncultured Hyphomonadaceae bacterium
AGGCGATCGATCTTGCCGGCGTCCTTGTCGACGCAGGTCACCACGTGGCCGAAATCGGCGAAACACGCTCCAGAAACCAGGCCCACATAGCCTGTGCCGATCATCGCCACGCGCATCGCCGCACCTCATGCTTGATTGGGGGGTCTATTTCGCCGACGTCCTTGGTCAAGATCCTCGAACGGGTCAAGGCTGAGGCGCCGTGGCGCAGCGGACTTGAACGCGGCCGGCTCCAAGACAGGTGAGATAGGGGAAGATTATAAGGAGGCGCTTCGCCGTGGTCAGCTTGCAGCTTGTTTGGTTCAAGCGAGACCTTCGGGCCGCAGACCACGCCGCCCTGGCGGAGGCGGCGTCCGCGGGGCCTGTCTTACCGCTCTTTATCTTGGAGCCTGATCTGTGGCGGGGGCCGGACATGTCGGGCCGCCAATGGGCGTTCGTCGCTGAGAGCCTGCGGTCCTTGCGGGGGGAGCTCGCAGAGCTTGGCCAGCCGCTTGTGGTCCGGTCTGGCGAGGCGACCGAGATATTCGAGTCGCTGCGCCAAGCGTTCGGAGGGTTTCACCTCTGGTCCCACGAGGAGACCGGAAACGATTGGACCTACTCACGGGACCGGCGGGTTGGCGCATGGGCGAAGGCCGCGGGCGTCCCCTGGACCGAGCGTCGCCAGAGCGGGGTGATCCGACGCATCGCAACGCGCGATGGCTGGGCCAAGGCGTGGGATCGGTTCATGGCGGCGCCGACCACGTCCGCCCCTGCGCTCGAGCCCCTTACGGAGATCGATCCAGGTCCCATTCCAGGCGCGCGAGATATTGGCCTTGCCACCGATCCCTGCCCGGGCCGGCAGCCTGGCGGCCGCGACGCCGCGCTCTCCACAATGGCGAGCTTTCTCGAGGTGCGCGGCGAGCCCTACCGCCGCGCCATGTCCAGCCCGCTATCCGGCGTCGAGCATTGTTCGCGCTTGTCGCCCTATCTCGCCTGGGGGGTCCTTTCCATGAGGGAGGTTGCTCAAGCCACCTGGGCGCGGCAGCGCGAGCTTAAGGCGCTTGCTAAGACCGAAAGCATCGGCGGCTGGCGCGGATCCATGGTGTCCTTCTCCGGCCGGTTGCACTGGCGGGATCACTTCACGCAGAAACTGGAAGACGAGCCGCGCCTCGAATTCGAAAACCTCCACAGGGCGTATGACGGCTTGCGGCCGAAGACCCCGGATCGGGAGCGGCTTGCGGCCTGGGCGGCGGGGGAGACCGGGCTTCCCTTCGTCGACGCTTGCATGCGCGCCCTCGGCGCGACGGGTTGGATGAATTTCCGGATGCGCGCCATGCTCATGGCGGTCGCTAGCTATCACCTGTGGCTCGACTGGCGGCGCCCGGGCGAGCATCTCGCGCGGCTGTTCACCGATTATGACGCAGGGATCCACTGGCCGCAGGTGCAGATGCAATCAGGCTCCACCGGCATCAATACGATCCGGATCTACAATCCCGTCAAACAAGGCCATGATCAGGATCCAAGCGGCGCTTTCGTGCGCCGGTGGGTGCCGGAGCTTGCGCACGTGCCTGACCGATTCGTGCACGAGCCCTGGACATGGGAC
>CAYYNG010000562.1:0-1574 GCA_964472435.1 uncultured Hyphomonadaceae bacterium
GGCTCGGGCCTGAGGCCAAGCCGCTCGGCGACATAGGCTTCCACCCGCGGGTCGACATTGGCGAACGTGCCCACCGCGCCCGACAGCGCGCAGACCGCGATTTCCATCCGCGCCGCCGCGAGCCGCCACTTCGCGCGCTCGAACTCGGCGTAATAGCCCGCAAGCTTCACCCCGAAGGTCGTCGGCTCGGCATGGACGCCGTGGCTTCGCCCGATCGTCGGGGTAAGCTTGTGCTCAAAGGCCCGGGCCTTGAGCGCGGCGAGCACCCGGTCGAGCCCCGTCAGCAGGAGATCGCAGGCTCGGGTCAGCTGCACCGACAGGCATGTGTCGAGAACGTCGGAGGAGGTGAGGCCGAGGTGTAGAAACCGCGCCTCCTCGCCCACATGTTCAGCGACGTTGGTGAGGAAGGCGATCACGTCGTGTTTCACGTCGCGCTCGATCTCGTCGATACGGGCGGGGTCGAACGCGCCGCGCGCCCGGACCGCCCGCGGCGCCGCCTTGGGGATTTGGCCGAGCTCCGCCATGGCTTCGGCGGCCAGCGTCTCGATCTCGAGCCAGATCGCGTACTTCGTCTCCGGCGCCCAGATCCGGGTCATCTCTTCGCGGGCGTATCTTGGGATCATCGGCGGGCTTTCGGAGCGAACATCACCCGTCCGTCTAGCGCCGTTTCAAAGAAAAGCGAACGGCGCGCTCACCCGGCGAGCACTCGCGGCAGCTTAAAGGCGACGTTCTCATCGGTCACCCGGACCTCTTCGACGCGGACGTCGAACCGCTCGGTGCAAGCGGCGATCAGGCTTTGGACGAGGTCCTCGGGCGCGCTGGCGCCCGCGGTGATCCCCAGCGTCGAGATCCGGTCGAACCAGGTCCAGTCGACCTCCTCGGCGCTCGCGATTAAGCGCGCATCGCCCGCCCCGGCCCGAAGCGCGACTTCCACAAGGCGCAGGGAGTTGGACGAGGTGGTTGCGCCGATCACCAAGACGAGGCCGGCCCGGGCGGCCATGGCCTTCACCGCCTCCTGGCGATTGGTGGTGGCGTAGCAGATATCTTCCTTGTGGGGCCCGCGAATGCGGGGAAAGCGCGCTTCGAGCGCCGCCACGATCTCCGCGGTGTCGTCGACCGAGAGGGTCGTCTGCGTGACGAAGGCGAGGGCGTCTGGCCGCGCGGGCTGAAGGGCGGCCACATCCTCGACGGTCTCGACAAGGGTGATCGCGCCCTCGGGCAGCTGACCCATCGTGCCGATCACTTCGGGGTGTCCGGCATGGCCGATGAGCAGGATGTCGCATCCCTCCCGATGCAGTCGCTCGGCCTCGACATGGACTTTCGACACGAGCGGGCAGGTGGCGTCGACATAGACCATCTCCCGCGCCGCCGCCTCGGCGGGCACGGCCTTCGGCACGCCATGGGCCGAGAACACGACCGGCCGGTCGGCCGGACAGGCGTCGAGCTCGTCGACGAAGACCGCGCCCATCGCCTCCAGGCGCGAGACGACATGGGCGTTGTGCACGATCTCGTGGCGCACATAGACCGGCGCGCCCCAGCGCTCGAGCGCTTCCTCCACGATTTGGATCGCCCGG
>CAYYNG010000563.1:0-1571 GCA_964472435.1 uncultured Hyphomonadaceae bacterium
ATGCCGAACGGCGGGGCGATCATCGCCATGACCTATCTCGGCGCCGAGCGGACCGTGCCCTCCTATAATGTCATGGGCGTCGCCAAAGCCGCGCTTGAAGCTTCGACCCGCTATGCGGCGCGGGACCTCGGCCCCAAGGGCATCCGGGTCAACGCGATCTCCGCCGGCGCGATGCGCACCCTCTCGCTCGCCGGCATCCGGGGCGGCAAGTCTCTCATGGGCACCGGGCGGGACTGGTCGCTCCTCAAGGAAGACACGTCCATGGAAGGCGTCGCGGGCTGCGCGCTCTACCTCCTCTCCCCCCTCGGCCGCTCCATCGCCGGCGAAGTGGTCCACGTCGACGCGGGTTTCCACGTCGTGGGCGTGCCGGAACTCGCAGAGGAGGTCTGAGCCATGGCCGAGCCGCGGGTTCGTAACGCCGCTTGCCAGTGCGGCGCCTTCAGCGCCGTGGCGACAGGCGCGCCGGCGCACGTGGCCCAGTGCCATTGCGAGGATTGCAAGAAGCGGACGGGCTCGCCCTATGGTCTCGGCTTCTATTTCGCCGAGGATCAGGTGGCGCTGCGCGGCGACCGGCGGACCTATGCGCGGCCGACCTTGCGCGGGAACACGCTGGTCAACGAGTTCTGCCCCGTCTGCGGGACCACGCTCGCCTGGCGCGCGGCGACCATGCCGGGCATGATCGGCCTCGCTGCAGGCTGCTTCTCAAACGCCGACGCGCTTGCGCCGACGTTTTCCGTGTTCGACGACGACCGTCAGGCCTGGGTCGAGCGGCTCGACACGCCCACCTATCGCAAAGGGTCCAACTCGCCTTTGGTGGAGCGGGCGGGCGAGTGAACGGCGCGACGTTGCGCTCGCCGTGGCCGCGGCTTGGAGGCGCGCGCCGGCCGTTGAGGAGAGCGACGCGATCCCTGTAACCGTTGGCGCGTAGAGTCCCGAATTTCGGAATGGTGCGGGCGGGGCCAGCTCATTGATCCTTGATTAGGTGTTCGAAGGCAAGACGGGAGACTGGGAATGAAACTCATGATCGGCTACGCCACGAAAGAAGGACAAACCCGAAAGATTTCGCGTCACATCGCTGATTTGGCCGCTGACGCTGGGCATGCCGTCGAACTGCTCGCTTTAGAGGACGCGGACGCCATCGACCCAAACCGGTTCGACGCCGTTCTCCTCGCCGCGCCCATCCATGCCGGCAGCTATCCAAAGGCCGTTAGCAAGTTCGTGTCGAACAAGGCCGCGTTGCTGAGGGGCGATAAAGCGCGTTTTCTTTCCGTATCTTTGGCTGCGTCTGGACATGACGCCGAAGACTGGAGAGGCCTTGACGAGATCGTTGACGACTTCTGCGCCGCAACAGGCTGGGCGCCGTCAGACGTCAAGCATATCGCGGGCGCCTATACCCCGTCCAAGTACGATATACTGACGGGTTTCATTATGCGCCGGATCATTTCAGCGAAAGACCCCGAAGCAGACCCCAAAGACGACAAAGAATACACAGATTGGGATGACCTGGATGCTTGGATAAAAGGTTGGATGAACGCTTGATCGTGCAGAGGCGCGAGGCTCCGGGGACCCGG
>CAYYNG010000564.1:0-1565 GCA_964472435.1 uncultured Hyphomonadaceae bacterium
TGTTGATCACCGCTTTCGGCTCGCCTGTCGAGCCCGAAGTCAGCATGTATTTCGCGACGCCCTGGGCCGTCAGCCGATCATAGGCGAGATCGACGGCGGAGGAGACGTTGGACCGAGCGAGATCGTCGAACGAGACCGCGTCCACGCCCTCCGGCGCGGTGCGGACATGGACGACTTTCCGACCCGCGAGATCGAGCGCGTCCAGCCCGCGCTGGTACTGCGCGCCATCTTCCACGACGTAGATCGCGGGCTCGGTTAGCGCGTCGATATATTTCAGCCGCGCGAAATCCTGGCTCAGCGTCGCATAGGCCGGCGTGACGGGGACGACCGGCGCACCCGCCCACATCGCGGCATACATCAGGAGCGCGTTTTCGATCGAGTTCCGCGAGAGGATCGCCACAGGCGCCCCAGGCCCCGCGCCGAGATCGAGAAAACCCTGGGCGAGCCGGCGGATCTCGGCCAGCGCGTCGCCATAGGTGAGCGTCGCCCAGCCCGGCGCTTGCGGCTCGAGCGGGTCACGCTGGGCGAGCCACACCCGCTGCGGCGCCGCCCCGCCCCAATAGGCGATGGGCGCCAGCATGTGCGGGGGATGGGGGCGCAGCGGATTGCCATTGTTGAGAATGATCGACCCGTCGCTGCGCCGCTCAACCTGGAGCCTTTGCGACAGGTAGGGGATCTCGCGGAAGGGGATGTCGGCGGTCATCCGTCACCGATACGAAAGGCCCGCGGCTCCTGCAAGGCGGGGCCTAGCGCCGGCCCGCGTCGGCGCCGAGATGATACGCTTTGCGCATCCAGGCCTGGATCTTCGTCTCTTTCACGTCTCGCACGGGCGAGAATTGCACCGTCGTCACCGGTTTGACCCCGCAGAATTTGAGCACGGTCCGCTCGACTTGCAGTTTGCCAGGGCGGCGGTTGGTCCAAGCGTCGTACCAGACCGGCGTGTCGGAGGTCAGCATCACGTGGGCCGAGCGGCCGGCGAGCAGGCGGTCCCAGAACGGGTCGTTGTCGTGGTATTGAAACGCAAAGCCGGGCAGCAAGGCGCGGTCCACGAGGCCTTTCATTTTGGCCGGCATGCCGCCCCACCAAATCGGGTAGGCCCAGCAGAGGTGCTCCGCCCAGAGGATGTTTTCGCGCCACGCTTCAAGACAGGGCTCAAGGGTTTTGCGCTGGTGGTAGCCATGGGTGAGGTCTTGATCGAACGCCATGTCGTGGAGGTGCATCCGCCGCACCTCCGCCCCCTCGCTCTCGGCCCCGCGCTGATAGGCGTCGGCCAGGCCATGGGAGAGCGAGCGCTCGCGCGGATGGCCGACGAATAAGAACAGTTTCGACATGGGTGAACCTAATGATTGAACATTTCAATTATTGTTCATTATATCCATCAGGGCAACCGAGTTCTCGTCGTGATCGATTGAGAATAAAGGGCCGCTCAGCCGGTCCATCCGCGCATGTGGGCCTTCCCACGGGCGCAAGCCGGGACCTTGCCCCACAGGGTCCGGCGCCTCGCGGCTGAGAGATCCCGAGCCCGCGCCGGGATCGCGGGACATCGCGCACCAGAAAGCGCCGGC
>CAYYNG010000565.1:0-1555 GCA_964472435.1 uncultured Hyphomonadaceae bacterium
GCCGGGCGGGCTGCGCATGAACCAGGTCCCGCCGGAAGATGCCGCCGTCGCAGGCCGGAACGCTCGCGGCCGCCGCCTCGACAAGATCCTCCAGACGCGACACCGCGCCCTTGCATCCATAGGCTTCAACCGCGTTGGGGCGGGCCAGCCTTGCATCCTGCCGCGCGGGCTTGCCGAGTGTTTCAGCGCTCATCACCATGTCGCGGAGGTCGTCGGCGACCTGGTAGGCTTCGCCGAGCCGCTCGCCCAGGGTGCGCCAGGGCGTTGGTTCCAATACGCAAATTTCAATTATGGCCTCGCCGCGCACGTTCTGGAGACCGCCGCTGGGGAACGGTTCGATTTGCTGGCGCAGGTTTATGCGCTGGCCCCGCTCGGGCTTACCGCCGGGTTCAACTGGTCCGGCGTGCCGGCGGCCGAGCAGCGGGCGGGGGCGACGCTCTATCGAGGGAAAGCGGGCGCGTGGGCTCCGCAAATCGACGATGACACGATATTGCAGGCGGGCGCCCCGGCTCTTCTCGCCGAGCCCGGCTTCGACTTATCCACCTATCGCCCCGGCGCGAACGGGACCCTTTTCTCCCCGCAAGGCGGCCTGCGAGCCAGCCTCGAGGACCTGGCCGTGATCGCCGAAACAGCCGGCGCCGACCCGGAAATCGCCGCGGTTCAGTGGCGCTTCGATCGCCGGGCGCAAAACGGCCTTGACGAGGGGGGATATTTCCGCGCTTTCGGCGTCGGGGTTCAGATTTGGGACCCAGCCCTCTCGCCCTGGCCGGGCGTCCGCCTCATCGGCCACCCGGGCGAGGCCTATGGCCTTTACGCGGGCGCGTGGCATGTGCCCGACTATGACGCTCAGATCGTCTATGCCGTGACGGGCGGCGATCCGGCCCGGCCTTGGGCGCCGAGCGCGAACCCCGCGTTCACCCAGGTCGAGATAACCCTGTTCAACGCCGGCCGGGCTGCGCTCGAAGCGGGTTAGACCATGGCCCAGCCGGCCGCGAGATAGAGCAGCGTCGTTCCAACCGCCGCGACGAGAGCGTAGGGCAGCTGGGTGCGCACATGCTCGATATGGTCGCAGCCGGCGGCGAGGGAGGCGATGATCGAGGTGTCCGAGATCGGCGAACAGTGATCGCCGAAGACGCCCCCGCCCATGACCGCCGCGAGGGCCAGAGCGGGTGGAACGCCCGAGCCGAGCGCCAGCGGCATCGCGATGGGTACGAGGATTCCATAGGTGCCCCAGCTTGTGCCGGTCGCGAAGGCCGCCAGCGCCGCGGCGATGAAAAGCAGCGCGGGAAAGGCGAAAGGCGCGGAGAAGCCGGCGGCGAGGCCGGCGACCACCTCGCCCGTGCCAAGCGCCCGGAGGCTGGCCCCGAGCGCAAGCGAGAGGAGGATGACAGTAACGGCTGGCAAGAGCTCGCCCATCCCCTCGAAACCGAGATCGATCAGGCGTTTGGCCGGCATCACCCTGTCCCAGGCGAGCATTACAAAGGCGAGGCCGGTGGCGAGCAGCACCGCCCAAAGGATCGCTTGCGACCCAGAGCCGGCGAGAATGTCGCCCCCG
>CAYYNG010000566.1:0-1554 GCA_964472435.1 uncultured Hyphomonadaceae bacterium
AGATGGCCGGCCTCTCCTGCGCGCCTATTCGGTCGCCTCGCCCGCTTGGGACGATTAGCTGGAATTCTTCTCTATCAAAGTGCCGGATGGGCCGCTTACCTGTCGGTTGCAGAAAATCTAGGTCGGCGACGATGTCCTGCTGGGCAAGAAGCCGACGGGCACGCTGGTGAACGATGCGCTGCTGGGCGGAAAGCGGCTTTACATGTTCTCCACGGGAACGGGCTTTGCGCCCTTCGCCAGCCTGATCCGCGACCCTGAGACATATCAACGGTTCGACGAGGTGATCGTCACCCACACCTGCCGCGAAGTGGCCGAGTTGCAATACGGCGTCGACACGGTGGCGGCGGCGAAGGCCGACCCACTGGTGGGCGAAGCGGCGAGCCGGCAGCTGCGCCACTATACGTCCTGCACCCGGGAGACTTATCCCTGCCGGGGCCGGATCACTGACCTGATCACGTCGGGCAAACTGTTCGCCGATCTCGGCGCGCCGCCGCTCGACCCGGAGACCGACCGGGCGATGATCTGCGGTTCGATGGAAATGATCCAGGATACCAAACAATTGATGATCGACGCGGGGCTTGAAGAAGGCGCGAACGCCGCACCGGCGCAGTTCGTGATCGAGAAAGCCTTCGCCGGCTGAGATGCCGGCGACGCGGCTCTTCCAACCGGGCGACGAGGCCGCCTTCCGCGATCTGAACGTCGCCTGGATCGAGAAATATTTCGGCGTTGAGGCCGAAGACCTGTCTCAGCTCGAAGATGTCGAGAGGGCGATCCTCGCAAAGGGGGGGCGCGTCATCTTTGTCGAACATGAGGGCGCCGTGTGCGGAACATCCGCTTTGGTTCCGGTCGAACCAGGGCTTGTCGAGTTCGCCAAGATGGCGGTTCGGCACGATGTGCAGGGGCTTGGCCTCGGCAAAGCGCTCATGACGCGGGCGATTGAAGAAGCGCGAGACATGGGCGCCGAAGCACTCTGGTTTGAGTCGAATACAATGCTTGCGCCCGCCATCGGCCTTTATCGCGCGTTTGGCTTCGAAGAGCTTCCAAAGCAGGCGTGGCGGCCGACGCCCTATGCGCGGTGCAATATCCAATTGCTCAAATCATTTTAGGCTTGCGGTTCGTGGTCGCGGCGCCGGGGCTTTGCGGGGCCCTCCGCGCCATATAAAGGCGAACCAAACAAGAAAGGCCGCGAATGACGACCTATCGCTCCGACCCGCGCCGCCACACAGCGGCCACGGCTGAAACCATGGCGGACGTGCGCTATGAAGTCGACCGACTCGATCGTCTGCTGGTCGAGGTGATCGCCGAGCGCCAAAGCTTTATGGACGCCGCCGCGCGGATCAAGCCGGATCGGGGCGTGGTGCGGGACGAGGCTCGGATCGAAGACGTCGTCGCCAAAGTCAAAGACGCTTGCGCCGAGCACGGCCTCTCCCCCGCCATCGCCGAGCCGGTTTGGCGGACCTTGATCGATCGCTGCATCGCCTACGAGTTCCGGGCGTTCGACGGGGGGAATGCGCCCGAGACCGCGAGTTCGTAAGCGATCGCGGCGGCGGCTTC
>CAYYNG010000567.1:0-1552 GCA_964472435.1 uncultured Hyphomonadaceae bacterium
AATCTTCAGATCACTAGCGATATCCAGCAATTCAACGAGTATAAAGGCGCGGCCAGCACAACCAATGACACCGGCTTCACCGAACCGTTGCGGGCTTCCATGACGGCGCTCGCCCGGTCGGTTTGGGAGAACTCCCTGGCTGACATCGCGGAAGACCGGGGCATGACGGTCGCGGATGTCCGCAACACGTTCGAGAGCGGCCCGAAAACCGCCGAAGCGATGGTCGCCGCCGGGTTGATGGACACGCTCGGTTGGCCGGAGGATGCGGCTCGGCATGCGGAAGCCTGCGCGGGGGACGACGGCGAGCTGTTGCCGGTCGCGAGCTATAGCCCGCCCTCTCCGTCCGGCCGCGCGCCGAAGATCGCCGTCGTCGGCGGCGAAGGCGGGATCGTGACCGGCGGCGCCGCGGACTCGCTCTTGGGCGACGGCGCGGCCTTCGGGTCCGACACCATCGCCGGGGCCATTCTAGCCGCGGCGCGGGACGAGGAGATCGCCGCCATCGTCTTCCGGATCGAAAGCGGCGGCGGCTCGCCCACCGCGGCCGACCAAATCTGGCGCGCGGTCGAGCGGGCGCGGGAGGAGCACGGCAAGCCCGTGGTGGTTAGCATGGGAACCGCAGCGGCCTCTGGCGGATACTATGTCGCCGCGGGCGCCGATAAGATCGTCGCCAATCGCACCACGATCACCGGCTCGATCGGCCTCGTCGCCGGCAAGCTCGCGGTCGCCGATGCGTTCGAACGGATCGGCGTCAATCCCGAAACGGTCGCCGTCGGCGGCGATCTGGCGAGCGCCTTCGGCGCGGACGTCTTCACCGACGTCCAGCGCGATATGCTGCGCGAAAGCTTCACACGCACCTATGAGCGGTTCACCGACATCGTCGCAAAAGGCCGCGGCTTCTCCGACGATGCGGTGGACGCCGTCGCCCGCGGCCGGGTCTTCAGCGGCGCGGACGCCCTCGCCGCCGGTCTGGTCGACGAAAGCGGCGGATATCTCGACGCCATCGCCGTCGCCAAAGACCTCGCCGAAATCGACGCGGACGCGGACGTGCGCCTCGTCCATTACCCCGAGCGGAAGACCGGCCTCGCCGCGCTGGGCGGGGTGTTCGGCGCGTCGGAGGGCGCCGCCCGCGCGGCGGCCGTGCTCGGCGCGCTCGCCGGCGACGAACGCCTCGCCGCGGTGGTCGAAGAAGCGGCCCTCGCCCGCTCAGCCGGCCCGCAAGCCCGCCTGAGGGGCCTTGTCGAGCGGTGACCGCTGCGCCCGCCGCCGGCTAAACCTGCATCACGCCGATGGCGACCAGGGTTAAGGCCAAGAGCGCGATGACGACCGTCGAGGTGGCGAGAATGAAGAGGGTGCGGATCAAGGTGAACAGCCGCCCGGTTCCGTAGGCCCGCCGCAGCATGCGGTGGAGGTAGATCGGCGGCGCGACCAACATGAGCCACCACACCCAGCCCCCGAGCGCCGCGCCCGCGAGCAGGAGCGCCGCGCCGAGCAGATACATAAACGTCTGAAAATGCAGCGCTACGATCATATGATCGTAGATCAGGATCTTCCG
>CAYYNG010000568.1:0-1549 GCA_964472435.1 uncultured Hyphomonadaceae bacterium
AGCGGGTGCTCGGCGTCGGGCTGCGCCGCAGCGCCGGCGGCCACGGTGTCGCGCGGAGCGCCGATGGCAAGGGTGACGTCCGCGGGTTTTGGGGCGGGCGATGGACCGCTCATGCCGCCCGCACCACGATCTTGCCCACCTGCGCATTCGATTCCAAGAACCTGTGGCTCTCCGCAACGTCCTGAAGGCGAAAGCTCTGCGCGACGACTGGGACGAGTTGGCCCCCCTCAATCCCTTCGCAAATGCGCCTCAAGCCTCGCGCGACGGCGTCGTCGTTGCGCGGCAGCCCGAGCGCGTCGTTGCCGGTGAATTCGAAGATCATATAGGACTTTAACGTCGCCGCCTTCATCATCGACGTCATGACAGGGACCGTGCCGTCGGCCATGTCGAGAAGCCCGTAGTGGATGATGATGCCACGCCGCGCCAGAACCTCATACCACGTGGCGAGCAGCGCTCCGCCGATTGGGTCGAATACGATGTCGACGCCGCCCTCTCCGGCGATGGCGCGGATCGCGTCTGCGACGGAGCCCTCGTCGGTCGCCACGAAATGGTCCGCGCCGTGCCCGAGGATCTTGTCGCGCTTGGCTGACGTGCGCGACGTCGCGATCACTGTCGCGCCCTCCCATTTGGCGAACTGGATCGCGGCGAGCGCCGTGCTCGCTGAGGCGGCGGTGACGAGCACCGTCTTCGCGCGGGGAAGATCGGCAAGTTCATAAAGGGCGAAGTAGCTCGTGAAGTAGGGCACGGGGATCGCCGCGAACGCGTCCCAGGAAAGATCTCTGTCAGGCAGCGCGAAGACGTGGCGTGCCGGCACCACGGCATTGTCGCCATAGACCGTGTAGTCGTTCAGCGAGAAGCCGGGGATGCACATCACCTTGTCGCCGACCGCGTGCTCAAGGACGCCGGGACCCAAATCGTCCACCGTGCCGACGCAGTCATAGCCGAGGCCGGCAGGGAAGGAGGACGGGGCCTGAATGTAGGCGCCGCGCCGCCACATGGAATCGGCCTGCTGGACGCCGAACGCCTCGACCTTGATGCGCAATTCACCGGGGCCGGGCGCGCGCACATCCCGCTCCACCACCTGAAGCACGTCCGGCTCGCCACACGAGGAGAACTCGACCACCCGCGCCATCGTCAAAATTCTTCCACCAGGAAGAAGTCGAGCTTGCGGAACGCCTTGTCGCGAATTGGGATCAACGCCTTGTACTCCTCGCTCTGAAAGGCGCTGCGGGCCGCTTCGGCGCTCGGGAACTCGGCCACGAAGACGGTCTGCGGCGCGTCGCTGCCCACGAGTTGTTCGCTCAGTTTTGCGCGCACCCGCGCTTTGGCGCCGGCTGCGGCGAGGATTGGCGGCGCAGCGGCGGCATACTCCTTGAGCGCATCGGGGGCAGTCTCATCGATTGTGCCGAGCGAGACGAACAACACGTTTGACATGGTATCCTTCCAAGACTGTCGCGATTGGCGAACCGTCGGCGACATGCGTTGGGGTTCGCGATCTACAGCGAGGGTAGCCGCTCGCATGCGGCGCAAGGTGGTCCGTTTTCGCTCC
>CAYYNG010000569.1:0-1545 GCA_964472435.1 uncultured Hyphomonadaceae bacterium
AACTCGAGCCGATATTCGGCCCCGGGCCCGTGCCGCGAATGTTTGATCACCACGACCTGCTTCGCCGCCAATCGGCCGCCGGCGTGACGATGGAGGATCTGGAGCTGATCCTGGCGCCGATGGTCGAGAGCGGCAAAGAGGCGGTTGGATCCATGGGCGACGACACCCCGCCGGCAGTGTTGTCGGACGCGTTCCGCCCGCTCTCGCACTTCTTCCGCCAGAACTTCAGCCAGGTCACGAACCCGCCGATCGACAGCCTGCGCGAAGATCGGGTGATGAGCCTCAAGACCCGGTTTAAGAATCTCGGAAACATTCTGGCCACGGATGAAACGCAGCAGGACGTCTTTGTCCTCGAAAGCCCCGTTCTATCCAACGGCATGTACGCCCGTTTGCGCGACGCGCTCGGTGCGGGCGTCACCGAAATCGACTGCACCTTCCCCGAAATAGACGCGGTTATGGACGGGGCGGCGCTGAAAGCTGCGATCGCCAGGATCCAGACCGAAGCCGAGGACGCCGTTCGCGCCGGCAGGGAACACGTCGTGTTGACCGACGAGCGTCAGGGCGAGGGCCGGGTCGCCATTCCCATGATCCTCGCCGCGGGCGCCGTCCATTCATACCTTGTCGGCCAAGGGCTTCGGACGTTCTGCTCGATCACCGTCCGCTCGGCCGAATGCCTCGACACCCACTACCACGCGGTGTTGGTCGGCGTCGGAGCGACGTGCGTGAACGCCTATCTCGCCCAAGAGGCGATCGCCGATCGACACGAGCGGGGATTGTTCGGCGACCGCACGCTGGGCGATTGCGTGAAGTCTTACCTCACGGCGGTGGAAGCCGGCCTTCTCAAGATCATGTCCAAAATGGGCATCTCGGTGATCTCGTCTTATCGCGGCGGGTACAATTTCGAGGCGCTGGGGCTCTCCCGCGCCCTCGTCGCCGACTATTTCCCGGGCATGACCAGTCGGATCTCCGGTATCGGCCTCGCAGGACTAGAAGAAAACGCCGTCGAGCGTCACCAAGCAGCGTTCGACGAGGACGTAACCGCGCTTCCCGTCGGCGGCTTCTATCGTTTGCGCGCCAGCGGCGAGCCCCACGCCCTTGATGGAAACCTGATCCATACGTTGCAGGCCGCTTGCGACCGCGGCGACTACGCCGTCTATCGCAAATACGCCGACGCGGTGAACGGCCGCGGCCCTCTGCAGCTGCGCGACCTCATGGACTTCAAGCCCGCCGGGCGAGCAAAGCCGCTGGACGAGGTCCAGTCGATCAATGAAATTCGCAAACGCTTCCTCACCCCGGGCATGTCCCTCGGCGCGCTCAGCCCCGAAGCCCACGGCGCGTTGAACATCGCGATGAATCGGATCGGCGCGAAGTCCGTCTCGGGCGAGGGCGGCGAGGACCGCGAGCGGTATCGGCCCCTGCCGAACGGGGACAATCCGAACTCCGCGGTGAAACAGGTCGCATCAGGGCGGTTCGGGGTAACCGCGGAATATCTGAACCAATGCCGCGAAATCGAAATCAAGGTGGCCCAAGGCGCAAAGCCCGGCG
>CAYYNG010000570.1:0-1541 GCA_964472435.1 uncultured Hyphomonadaceae bacterium
CGGAATGTGCCGTCGGCGCTTTTTAAAGCCTTGGGCGGTTTCGCGACCAACGGCGTGAACATGACAAAGCTTGAGAGCTATCAGATCGGCGGCTCGTTCCGGGCGACACTGTTCTATGCCGAGATCGAGGGGCATCCCGACAGCCGGCCCGTGCAGCTCGCTCTAGAAGAGCTTGGCTTTTTCTCGACTTCCCTGAAGATCCTCGGCGTCTTTCCGGCCGCGCGGGCCCGCGGCTAATCCGGCTTCGGCGCGAATTTCAGCGCGTCGCCGACATGGTCGGCGAGCAGCTTGGCCTTGCCCCGGAGACGGCCTCCGCCGGGCCAGACGCAGCTGATCGCAACCCCTGGACATTTCCAGTCCGGCAGAAGCCGCACCAGCCGCCCGGCCATCGCATCTTCGCAAATCAAGTAGTCGGGTCCGTAGAAAACGCCGAGCCCATCGAGCGCGGCCTGGCGCAAGACGTCGCCTGAGGATGCTCTGAGGCGCCCGTCTGCGGGCACCATCACCGTTTCCCCGTCCTTCTCGAACTCCCACGGCACGCCGGCATTGGGTTGTCGGAAGTTGAGCAGCTCGTGTTCGACGAGGTCGGCCGGCGTCCGCGGTGTTCCGCGGTCCTGCAAATATTCGGGCGACGCCCAAACGCCCCGGCCGGCTTCGCCCATCCGTTTCGCCATCAAGCTCGAATCCGCGAGCCGCCCGAAGCGGAAGGCGAGATCAACGCCCTCGCCGACGAGATCGGTGATCATATCGTCGAGCAGCATGTCGACTTTGATCAGCGGGTACAGTTTGAGAAACGCCGTCAGCGTCGGCGCGATCACCAATCGGCCCAGCGATTGCGGCGCCGTGATCCGCAAAAGGCCCACGGGCTCCTGGTCGAGGCCACGCGCCTCGGCCTCGGCGTCTTCGAATTCGGTGAGGATCTCTTGGGCGCGGACATAAAAGCGCTGGCCCGCCTCGGTCAGGGAAAGCGACCGCGTCGTACGTAAAAAGAGTTCCGCCCCAAGGCGTTGTTCAAGGTCTTGAATGCGCCGCGAGACGGTGGGTTGGCCGATGTTCATATCCGTCGCCGCCTTCGAAAAGCTGCCGGCTTCGGCCACGCGGATGAAAAGCTTCATTGCGTCCAAACGATCCAAGACGGTCTCCCAATTGGTCAGCAGCCGCCGCTTATATGGCGAGGACGCCACGTTCGCGCCACCGTGATCGCGTTTGATGCCGACTAGGGTCGTATTCCCGCCCGGCCCGTACTACCTCGGTGCCAGTTCATCACTCCCACGCGTCAACAGGAGATTGACATGAAATTGCGTTCCTTCCTCATCGCCGCCGCGCGCGCCACCGTGCCTGTCACGATGGCCGCCCCGGCCGCTTACGCCCAGAAGGCGCCGATCTATACGGGGCTCTTCTCAAATGAAGCTCTGCAGGGGTATGACACCGTCGCTTATTTCACCGAGAATGACGCGGTGAAAGGCTCGGACGAATTCACGACCGAATACATGGGGGCCGAATGGAAATTCGCGAGCCAGGAAAACCTCGACAAGTTCCTC
>CAYYNG010000571.1:0-1539 GCA_964472435.1 uncultured Hyphomonadaceae bacterium
CCGTCGCTGTGTCTTGTCCGACCCGATACGCGCCTTGCGTTGAACCGCGTCCTTGCCGAGCCCGGCAGTCCGGGCGATCTCGTCGTTCGTGGTGCGCAGCGCCTGCGCAATTTTTCGCGGGGCGAGTAGTCCGTCTTCCACGCAGTTCACGAGATCCATCGTCATGCTCCTCAGCGGCGCCTGCGGTATTGACGCTATATAGCGTCAACTGCGTCGGCATTCAACGCGATGACGCTCTGGACCGCGCTGCAACGCGCCGACCGGGCTCGCCCATCCTAAGACCCCGGTCGCGGGTACCAATAGCTTGCCCGAACGGTTCAGCGGGGAAATATCGCTGGTGACCGAGCCAAACGTGAAAGCCATTACTGCTGCCTGCGATGATCAGATCCGCTTGCACCGCGACGCCCTGTCGTCCGCCCAACGGAGGACTGGGTTACGGTGTGAAGGTGCGCCATTGACGTGTGCCACCGAGATTGCGTTTGCGAGCTTGGAGCAAAAACTCCTTTGAGTGTGATCAGGCAAGCGGACGCTGGACCCGCTGGCGGATCATCGGCCTCCTTCTCCAGCCCGGTTGCTCGACGATGGGACGACGACCGAGCCGTGCGCCCGCCGCAACCTCGTCGCCGGCTTTCTGGACGGCGTTCCGCCTAGCACGCGCAAGTGCCGCGGGCTCAACAAAGCCGTCTCCTCGGTCCTCCACATGCGTTTCGGCCCTTCAGCCTTCGGCTGCGCGGGTGTGGCGCGCACACGCCCCGGTCCCTTCTCGCCCCATCGCAACCGGAACCTGAGGAGATCACCCATGAAGAACGTCGCCACCTTCGAGATCATCGGCCGTGTCGCCCGCATCGACGCCTACGAGAAGGTCACCCGCATCACCACCGCATCGAACTACAACTACAAGGACGGCGAAAGCGGCGAATGGCGCCAGGACACCTACTGGAACCAGAGCGTCACCTTCAACCAGCGGCCGCGTGAGGTCGCCGCCGAGCTTCAGAAGGGCGATCTGGTCAAACTCACCGGCCGGCTGCGCCAGTCCAGCTACGAGAAGGACGGCCAGCGCATCTTCGCCACAGACCTCATCGCCTCCTCGGTGGAGCTCGTCTCCCGCCGCAAAGAGGTCGCCGAGCCCGAGGCCGCATAGCCGAAACGATCCCCGCCCTGGCCGGTGCGGGGATCACCCTCTCCTTCACGCTTTGTCTCTGAACCAACGATCCAAGATCGCATTAATGTCCAAGTTGCGGGCCATTAGTTGGCCGACGATAGGTTTTGATTCGGCGGAACTGTCTCGGCCATCTGACCTAACGAAGGCGACAAGAAACGAAGGTCGAGTTCTGGCTCAATCGAGTTCCGGCGTTCCGCGGAGCCCGACATCATGGCGCATCGATCCAGTCCGTTCGATCCCCTCGACTTCGACATCAGCCCGTATGACGAGACGCTGCGGTTCCCAAGACGCGCCTTCGCGTGGGAGTTCGTGCGACGCCATCCCCTAGGCTGTAGGGACGATTTAACCCCATGAGGGATTCCCATGGGCTCACGGTC
>CAYYNG010000572.1:0-1534 GCA_964472435.1 uncultured Hyphomonadaceae bacterium
TTCCGATCGGCGCCATGCTGCTCGCCGTTGAAACCGCTTCGGGGCGAGCCGCTATCACAAACACGTGGCTCGCCTCCCTAAGGGGCGAGGTCTCGCCGACCTCGGGACGGATCCTGACGATATGATCAGCGCTCGCTAACAGAGAATTCAATGCGTTCATTGGCGCCGGCGTCCACCAAGGTGATCGACCGGTCGATGGGCCGGCTGTCGCCATAGCCGACGGCGGTCAAGCGATCGTCGAAGGCCCCGAGCTCCGTCAGACGGGTCTTTACGGCCTCGGCCCGCCTCTGGGAGGCCGCTTCGCCGCCAGGCGCGCTCCAGTGACCGCCGATCTCGATGTCATGATCTTGGCAAACGATGGCGATCCCCGCGACTGCGGCCAAGAGATCGCGTTCGGCTGCGCCCGGGTCGGTCCCCTCCACAAACGCAAACGCCTCGCCGCCCGCCACCTCGGCGAATGCGGCTTCACAGGCGGCCGCGGACGGGTATTCGTCTAAGGCCGCCACCGCCGCGCCCGGTCCCGTGCGCCCTGGCGCGGAGGCGGCGTTCACGATGACGGCCACGGTGCGGTCGGCGAGCGGATCGGCCGCGATCGCCGCGCGGCCTTCGGAAAGGCCGGCGGCCCGGGCCGTCGCCGTGGGGGCGTCGCCATAGAATGTTGCGACGACGCCGCGTTTAACCTGCAGCCCCAGCCAGTCGTGCCCAGCCGCCGAAAGCTCGCGCCGGACATCGGCCGCCCAGTTCCGCGGCGGCGGACTCGCCCGGTCGACGCCGGCAGCCGAAACGCGGGCGAGATCCGGCGCGCGCGTGAACTGACCGTCTTCGAAAATGTAGTAGCCTTCGGGTATTTTCACGCAATCGGGGCCGGATGAGGGAGCGACGGTCCGGTCGGTCTCAGCCGAGCAACCGGCGGCCGCAACGACCAGCGCCGATACCATTGCGCGATACCCCGACCTCATCGCCGTCCCCAACGTCTCCATCCTCCCAACCCAGCGATAAGTTTCCTTGGAAAACGCCCTAGAGTCAAAAGCTCCCGGACTTTCACGGAGGCGTGATCGCGGGCGGTCGCGCGGTCCCGTTGCATCCAAAGCCACTTCGCCCACTTCAAGGAAATGGTCCACCACCTCGTAAGGATGTCCCCCGATGACTGATTTCACGCTCCACACCCCAGACACCGCGCCAGAGGCGTCCAAGCCGATGCTGGAGGGCTCTCAAAAGGCCCTCGGCTTCGTCCCGAACCTGCACGCCGTCATGGCCGAAAGCCCGCAAGTGCTTGAGGCGTATCAGAAGCTCACGGCTTTGTTCTCCGCGACGAGCCTTTCGAAGGTTGAGCAGAACGTGGTCTGGCTCACCATCAACTTCGAGAACAACTGCCATTATTGCGTTCCCGCCCATACCGTGATCGCCAAAAGCGCCGGCGTGCCGGAGGACGTGATCGCAGCCCTGCGCGACGGCGCGCCGACCGCCGATCCGAAACTCGAGGCGCTGCGCGTGTTTACCCGGAAGGTCGTCCACCAGCGCGGCGACCTCTCGG
>CAYYNG010000573.1:0-1530 GCA_964472435.1 uncultured Hyphomonadaceae bacterium
ATCCGGGCACGAACTCTTCCGCTACTACCGCGATGGTGCGCCGCCGCCGGTTTTCGTCTTCTGCGGCCTCCGCCTCTTCGGCGAACCAGCTTGTGAAAATCTGAAGGCCGCGTTCCGGCGACCTCTCGGCGGCGGACACCCAGGCTTTCCTCGATGCCGGGTTCACCAAACGCCACATCCTCGAGGTGATGCTTGGCATGTCGCACAAAGTGCTCTCGAATTATGTGAACCACTTCGCCGACACCCCCATCGACCCCCAATTCGCTAACGAGGCATGGACGCATCCCAGCGAGCGGGCGGCCGCGGAATAAGCCCGGAGCGCTAGAGACGGATCAGCAACCCCTTCCGCATTTGCGGGAGGGGTTTTCTCTTTTTAGCACGGACGGGCGATGCGAGAGTGATTTCGCCCGGCCCGAACGCCCCGGAACGCTAAGAAAGAGCGCGGTGGGGCCGCTTCGACTGCTTTCGTCGCCGAGGATCCGAGGCCTCAGCCGACAATGTCCGCCTCGGAGAAGAACTGGGCGATCTCGATGGCCGCGTTTTCTTCGCTGTCGGAACCGTGGACGGAGTTCTCGCCGATGGAATTGGCATAGAGCTTCCGTACGGTGCCTTCGGCCGCTTCCTCCGGGTTCGTGGCGCCCATCACCTCGCGGTGACGAAGCACAGCGTTCTCGCCCTCAAGAACCTGAACGACCACCGGGCCGGACGTCATGAACTCAACGAGTTCGCCGTAGAATGGCCGTTCGGAATGGACGGCGTAGAACCGCTGCGCCTGAGCCTCGGTCATCCGGATCCGGCGCTGGGCGATAATGCGCAGGCCCGCATCCTCGAAGACTTTATTGATCGCGCCTGTGAGGTTCCGCGCCGTCGCGTCGGGCTTGATAATCGAGAAGGTGCGCTGAACCGCCATTGGATTTGTCCTGTGGGAGAAAGAAGTTCGTTTGACGGGGCCTTTAGCGGCCCGGCGCACGCGCGACAAGCGCCTAAGCGAGCACGAGGATCATGCCGGCCCCGTAATCGGTGTTGGGCCGTGCCACAAAGCCGTGGCGCTCATAAAACGGTTCCATCCCAAGCGCCGATAGGAGACCTACCGTTGCGGGTCCGCGGCGCCGCCGTCGGATCTCGTCGAGGAGGGCTTTCAGCAATAGGTCGCCGATGCCCTCCCCGCGCCGGTTTTCGGCGACGATCAGATCCTGGATGTAATAGTAGAGCACGCCGTCGCCCACGATCCGGCCAAACCCAACCAACGCGCCGCCATCCATCGCCACGACCGATGCCCAAGACGCAGCGAGACTTTCGATTGCGTCGGCCTCCGTAAGCGCCCCCCACCCAAGCCGCTCGCGCCAAGCGCAGAAGACCGCAGGGTCCGGCGTTTCGACTCTGATCTCAACGGACCTCGCCATCAACCCGCTGCTTTCCAGCCGCCGCGATCGGTCTGCTGGAAGTACTTCACCGCCAGTCCCGCATCTTTCGCCCGTTTGTACTGAGCGCGCGCTTGGGCGCGGACCGGCTCGTCATGCCCATCGAACA
>CAYYNG010000574.1:0-1518 GCA_964472435.1 uncultured Hyphomonadaceae bacterium
ATCGTCACACGCCAGATGGTTTCGAACTCCGTACAGCCGTCAATCAGCGCGGCCTCTTCCAGGTCTGGCGGAATGGTCATGAAGTAGCTGCGCAGCATGTACAGCGCCACCGGCAGCGTCGCGGACATATAGATGATCACCAGCCCTTCCAGCGTTTCGCGCAGCCCCGTGCGGGTAAACACCACAAATAGCGGAATTGCGAGAACGATGGCCGGGAACATGTAAATCATCAGGATGCCCCACGACATGGCGTTACGCCCCAGGTAGCGCAGGCGCCCGGGGGCCAGCCTAGAAGCGCCGCCAGCATTTGGCCCGTCTGGTTGGAATCGTCGTCGATCGCCTGTTTTCCCAGGATCACGAGATCCGGGCTTTCGGCCTCGACGATCGTCTTGAGGATTTTCGCGACCGCCAACGGCTCAACCTCTTGGTCGGTTTTCACCAAAATGCCGCGGTCGGCCCCCATGGCGAGGGCGGTGCGGAGGGTTTCCTGGGCCTGCTGCGGGCCGATGGACACAGCGATCACTTCCGTCGCCGTCCCGGCCTCTTTCATCCGAACCGCTTCTTCGACGGAGATTTCGTCGAAGGGATTCATGGACATTTTCACATTGGCGAGGTCGACGCCCGTTTGGTCGGGTTTGACGCGCACCTTAACATTGTAATCGATGACCCGTTTAACGGGGACGAGCACCTTCATCGGCTGGCTCCGGCTTTTGGCTTTATCGCGCGAGGGGCGGGGCGAGCGGTTCACTCGCTCAGTTTTCACCGCTATAGGGCGCGCCCCCGGTGGTCAAGCTTCCGCTTACGTGAGCGTCAATCTGGCGCGGCCGTTATAACGGGGATTTGACGCCGCTGGACGGGCTAGCGGGTCGCCCCCGGCGCCCATTTGATATCGGCCTCGCCATTGGCGTTTGCGCGGCGCGCGGCCACGAACAACCAGTCCGAGAGCCGGTTCGCGTAAGCGAGGGCGGCGGGGGACACGGTTTCGCCGTCCAGCGCGGCGAGTTCGGCCGCACCGCGCTCAGCGCGCCGGGCGAGGGTCCGCGCAAGGTGCAGATGCGCCGAGAGCGCGGAGCCGCCCGGCAGAACGAAACTGTCGAGGGGGGCGATTTTCGTGTTCATCTCGTCGATTTCTGCTTCAAGCCGCTCCACCTGGCTTTCGACGATCCGCAAAGGCTCCCATTCGAAGGGCTTGCCGCGATCGGGTGTCGCAAGGTCGGCGCCGAGGTCGAAGAGGTCGTTTTGGATCCGCAGAATGGCGTCGGCGAGCCAGTCGTCCCCGCCCGCATGCAGGACCGCAAGGCCGAGCGCGGCGTTCGTTTCATCGATCGCGCCATATGCGGCGACCCGGGCGCTCCATTTCGGAACCTGTTCGCCCGTGGCGAGCCGGGTCAGTCCGCCGTCTCCGGCTTTGGTGTAGATCTTATCCAGCTTTACCATGCCGCTCAGCCCTCGAAGGCGCCGGAGAGCCAGCCGATCCCGACGAGCGTCATCACGGCGATGAATTGAAACAATACGCGC
>CAYYNG010000575.1:0-1517 GCA_964472435.1 uncultured Hyphomonadaceae bacterium
GCCGCCCCCATCCCCAAACCCCGCAATGCGACGCCCACCGCCCGCGTGCCCGAGCGCCGGACGGGCCCGGCCCCAGCCCTCATGCAACGCAAGCTCGTAATGGTCATCGTCGACTCGCTGCGGACCGACATGCTTCGGCGCACCGTCGAAGCGGGCTCCGCGCCGCCCTTCGCGGCGTGGAGATCTGGTGCCAGCTCGTCTCCGAGCCGGCGGCCGGCTCGGACGTCGCGGGCGTCAAAACCCGCGCGGTGAAAGATGGCGACGAATGGGTGATCAACGGCCAGAAGGTTTGGACCACCGGCGCCCACTTCTCCGACTACGGCATCCTGCTCGCCCGCACCGACCCATCGGCGCCGAAGCATAAGGGCCTCACCATGTTCATTGTGAACATGCACGACCCCGCGATCGAGGCCCGGCCGATCCACCAGGCCTCGGGCGGGCGCGAGTTCAACGAGGTCTATTTCACAGATCTCCGCGTGCCGGACGCCGATCGCCTCGGCGAGGTCGGCCAAGGCTGGAAGGTCGCCATCGTCACCCTGATGAACGAGCGGCTGGCTGTCGGCGGATCGCCGGGCCCTGACTGGGCCGAGATTATGGACTACGCCAAAGAAACCGGCGCCATTTCGGACACCGCATTCCGCGAGAAACTCGCCGACTGGTATATCGCGGCCCAAGGCTACAAACTCACGAAGTTCCGCACCCAGACCGCCCTTTCGCGCGGCCAAACCCCAGGGCCGGAGGCATCGATCGGCAAAATCATCACGGCCAATCAACTGCAGGACATTTGCAACTCCGCGATCGAGATGCAGGACCATTACGGCATCATGACCGACCAGGACCAGATGCCCGCCGACGCGATTTTCCAGCAAAGCTTCATGTGGGCGCCCGGCCTTCGAATCGCCGGCGGCACCGATGAAATCCTGAAGAACATCATCGCCGAGCGTGTTTTGGGACTGCCCCAGGACGTGCGGGTGGATAAAGACGTGCCGTTCGACGCGCTGAAGCAAGGCTGACGGGGGACCGGCTCCTGCGAAGCGCCGTCAAGATGATAGTTCTTTGTTGACTTACCTAAGGTGATCGCTGTTCGTGAGCCCACATGAAAAGTGGAAAATAGGGGGACGGACATCTTATGATTGAATCAGGCGCGAAGCGTCCGACCGATGTCGACAAGCTCGTGGGAGCCAATATCCGTTCTGCGCGCCGCGCGCGGAAAATCACGCAGACGACTCTCGCGACGGAATTGGGCATCAGCTTTCAACAGCTGCAGAAGTATGAAGCGGGGACCAATCGCGTAGCGGCCGGTACGTTGTTTCGCATCGCTCAGCAGCTCGGCATGCCCATCAGCGCTTTCTATAAAGGCGCGATCGAGGATGTCGGGCCGACAATGGACGACCAGCACGAGCTTTACCTCGCTGCCGCCGACCTTCTGAAGGAAATCCGCCATTCGAATGCGTTGCCGACGATCTACACGATCCTGCAAATGGCGGCGCGGGCGGAGGCGGCCCCGCGCGGGTGCA
>CAYYNG010000576.1:0-1516 GCA_964472435.1 uncultured Hyphomonadaceae bacterium
CGCCCAGATGTACGCCGATGCACGGGTTCAACGGATCTATGGCGGCGCCAACGAGGTCATGAAGCTGTTGATCGCGAGGACGCTCTGATGGTCGCGCGCGAACCCCGTTGGTTGAATGTTGCGCTGGTCGTGGCCGGCGCCGTGATCATTCTGCTTGGCTTGATCGAGCAGATTGGCGGCGCGACAGGCGTGTTCGATTGGCTCGCCAACTATTTGCTCGGCGGCGCGTCGGCCGCATGGGGCGTCTGGCGGCTGCGGACCGACGGTTAGGCGGCCCATGGCAGAGTTCGATCCCCGCGATTGGATTTATCAATACCCAGGAATGCGCACGGGCGCGAAGCGCGCCGAGTTCCCATCTAACCACACAACAGCGAACTAGATCCCACCCCAAGGAGACCCCCCATGGCTGATGCATACATTTACGACGCCGTGCGCACGCCGCGCGGCAAGGGCAAGCAGAGCGGCAGCTTGCACGAAATTACGGCGCTCTCGTTAGCGACCCAGGCGCTGCAAGCCATTCGCGATCGCAACGAGCTCGACACGACGAGAGTCGATGACGTGGTTTTGGGGTGTGTTTCGCCTGTGGGCGAGCAGGGCGCCGACATCGCGCGGGTCGCCGTTCTGAACGCCGACTATGCCGAGACGACCGCCGGCGTTCAGGTCGACCGGTTCTGCGCCTCGGGCCTTGAGGCCTGCAACATGGCGGCCGCCAAAGTCATGACCGGCGAGGCCGATATGGCGATCGGCGGCGGGGTTGAGTCGATGTCCCGCGTGCCGATGGGCGCGAGCGGCGGCGCGTGGGCGTCGGATCCCTCGATCGCGATCAAATCGTATTTCGCGCCGCAAGGGGTGGGTGCGGATACGATTGCGACGAAGTATGGGTTTTCCCGCGACGATGTCGACGCTTACGCCGTCGAGTCCCAAATCCGCGCCGCGCGCGCTTGGGAGGAGGGCCGGTTCTCGAAATCGGTCGTCGCGGTGAAAGACCAAATGGGCGGGGTTCAACTCGACCATGACGAACACATGCGGCCCGATGCGACCATGCAGTCGCTCGCTGCGCTGAACCCCTCTTTCGCGGGCCCGGGCGCAATGGGCTTCGACGATGTGATCAAGCAGCGCTACCCGGAGTTGGAAGCGATCGACCACGTCCACCATGCCGGCAACTCGTCCGGCATCGTCGATGGCGCGTCGGCGGTCTTGTTCGGCTCGAAAGAGATGGGCGAGGCCATGGGCCTCAAGCCCCGCGCGCGCGTCAAAGGCATGGCTTCGATCGGCTCTGAGCCTGGCATCATGCTCACCGGCCCGACCTACGTGACCCAGAAGCTTCTCAAGAAGCTCGGAATGAATGTCGACGACATAGACATTTACGAGCTGAACGAAGCCTTCGCGGCGGTGCCGATGCTGATGATGAAGCTGCTCGATATCCCGCACGAGAAGATGAACGTCAATGGCGGCGCCATCGCCATGGGCCACCCGCTTGGGGCCACCGGCTCTATGATCCTCGGCACCAAGCTCG
>CAYYNG010000577.1:0-1512 GCA_964472435.1 uncultured Hyphomonadaceae bacterium
CCCGCGCCTTCTCTTCACGCTCTGCGTCGGCCCGAACTATGGGCTTGAGATCGCCAAGCTTCGGGCGGCGCGCCTCCTCTGGGCGCGGTGCTTGGAGGCTTTGACGCTCGAAGCGCGGCCGATGCCGCAGCAGGCCGTCAGCTCGGCCCGGATGCTGACCCAGCGCGACCCGTGGGTGAACCTCCTGCGCAACACCGCCGCCTGTTTCGCGGGCGGCGTGGGAGGCGCGGACATCGTCACGTTGCGCCCCTTCACCGATGCGATCGGGCTCGCTGACGAGCTTGGCCGGCGCACCGCGCGCAACACCCAGCTGATCGCCCAGGAAGAAAGCCAGCTCGGCCGCGTCGCCGATCCAGCTGGCGGGGCTTGGTTCAGCGACCGGCTAACCCGAGATCTTGCGGCGGCGGGCTGGGCGGAGTTCCAGCGAATCGAGGCCGAAGGCGGGTTCGGCGAGAGCCTTCTCGCCGACGCGCTGCAGGCCAGGGTCGCCGAGGCGCGGGCCGCGCGGCGAAAGGCTATCGCAAAACGCAAGGCGCCGGTGACGGGCGTGAGCGAGTTCCCGCTGCTCGACGAAATCGACGCGCCCATCACCGACACCGGCGGCTGGACTGGCGGCGCCGAGGCCGTGTCGCCCGCCGCTCTGCCGCCGGACCTGCCGGCCGCAGCGGGGGAAACCCTCGCCTCGCCGCTTCTCCTGTCTCGCGATAGCGAACCTTTCGAGCGGCTGCGGGACATCGCCGATGCAAGGGAGCGGCGGCCGGCGATTTTCCTCGCGACGCTTGGCCCCCTCGCCGAACATACGGCCCGCGCGGACTTCGCGCGCAACCTATTCGCCGCCGGCGGGATCGACGCGAAAGCCCCGCCGAGGCCGCCTGAAAGCGTCAGCGAACTGGCCGCCGCCTATCGCGCCTCGGGCTGCGCGCTCGCCATTCTTTGCGGCGCGGACGCGCGTTACGCCAACGAAGCTGAAGCCGCTGCCCGCGCGCTCAAGGAGGCCGGCGTCCAGCGGCTCTATCTCGCTGGCCGGCCAGGCGACCACGAGACCGCGTGGCGCGCGGCAGGCGTCGACAGTTTCCTCCATATCGGCGTCGACGTGGTCGCCGCCCTCGAACTCGCCCACGCGGAACTGGGGCTCCTAGCATGACGAACTTTCCGGATTTCACGAAACTGGACCTCGCCGTCCCCGCCGCCCCTTCAGGCGCGGCCCTGCAAGGCGAACCCTGGGCGACGCCCGAGGGGATCGCGGTCAAGACACGCTTCTCCGCCGCCGACCGCGCAACGCTCGACTTCCTCGACGATTATCCCGGCATCGCCCCCTTCGGCCGCGGGCCCTATCCGACCATGTATACGCAACGTCCGTGGACGATCCGTCAGTACGCGGGCTTTTCAACGGCGGAAGACTCGAACGCCTTCTATCGCCGAAACCTCGCCGCGGGGCAAAAGGGGCTTTCGGTCGCCTTCGATCTTGCGACGCACCGGGGATACGACTCCGATCACCCCCGCGTGGTCGGC
>CAYYNG010000578.1:0-1511 GCA_964472435.1 uncultured Hyphomonadaceae bacterium
GCTCTTAAGAGCTGCGTCCCCGTTCCTCACGGCTTCGAGATCTCCAGCAGCGTCGCCACCACGTCGTCGCGGACGCCGCGGGCTTCGAGCGGGCGCAGGGCCGCGTGGGCACGGTCAAAATTGCCGTGCTGGAACTCCAGGAACGCCAGCAGCAGGTACACGTCCGCCGTCGTCGCGTTCTTCCGCATCCACGTTCGCAACGTGTCGGTGTGCCGGCGGAACTCGCGCGTGTCCGGCACGCCGGCGAGGTTGCGCTCGACGTTGCCGGCCCGGATGCGGTCCAGCGCCTCCCCGGTCACGACATAGAAGTTCCAGGGCTGGGTGTTGAGCGAGGTGGGCGCGCGCATGGCGAGCGCCAACACCTCGCGGATCAGCGCCTTCGGCACCGGCTCCGGCTTATAGCCGCGAATGCTGCGGCGGCCTTGGACAACGTCTTCGTATTGCAAAGCGTCCTCTTAGTCTCACGGTTCGGCCTTATCCCTACACAACTTGCATGTTCGGGCCAGACCGACCTTGCGTCACCCAAGAGACTCCCTCGACAGAGGGCCATGGCCGCGCCCGATCTCTCCGACGCCCGCGATCTCCTCGCCCGCGTCTATGGCTACGCCGCGTTCCGGGGGCTCCAGGAAGACGTCATCGCCGATGTTCTGTCCGGGCGGGATGTGCTGGCCGTGCTGCCGACGGGCGGGGGCAAATCGCTCTGCTACCAGATCCCGGCCCAGCTTCGAGCGGGCGTCGGCCTGGTCGTGAGCCCCCTCATCGCGTTGATGGCGGACCAGGTGGACGCGTTGAAGGCGCTGGGCGTTGCGGCCGAACGGCTCGACAGCTCGACGCCGCGGGAGGATCGCGAGGCCGCGATCGCCAAGGCCCAAGCCGGCGAGATGGATCTTCTTTATGTCTCCCCCGAAGCGCTGGCGAACGGGCTTGGCCGGCGGCTCGCGGGGCTCGATCTCTCGCTGATCGCGGTCGACGAAGCTCACTGCGTCAGCCAATGGGGTCATGATTTCCGGCCCGACTACCGCGCCCTCGGCCGCCTAAGGGAGCTCTTCCCCGGCGTGCCGCGCATCGCCGTCACCGCCACCGCCGACGCCCGCACCCGCGACGATATTCTCGCCCAGCTGCAGCTCGCCGAGCCGAGCGTGCATGTCGCGAGCTTCGACCGGCCGAACCTCATCCTCGCGGCTGAACCCAAAGCCGGCCAGCGCGCGGACCGTGTTGTGAGCCTTGTGAGGGCCCGCCCCGGCGTCTCCGGCATCGTCTACGCCGCGACGCGGGACGCGACCGAGCAGCTCGCTGAAGCGTTGACCCGGGCCGGCCGGCCGGCGCAGTCGCGCATCCCCTCGTGTGTCGGCGCGCGCGCACCGCCTTGTTCCTTCAGGAAGGTGAAGTACGAAGCGGGAGCGTCGCGCCGGGCTCGCATTGGGGTCATAACCTCGCCAAAGTCGGCCACGTCCTCAAAGGCCGACAACGCCGAGCGCAATGCGGTAGTGCCGCTGCGTTGATGGCCCGTG
>CAYYNG010000579.1:0-1500 GCA_964472435.1 uncultured Hyphomonadaceae bacterium
GGCCTGGGCGGCGGCGGGGGTCGAAGGCGACGCGCCGCCGACCGGGGATTGGCTGTCGCAATTCGACGACCCGACCATGGTCTCGCTCGTCGACGAAGCGCTGGCCGGCAACCCAAGCCTGGCCGCCAGCGAGGCGCGGGTGCGGGCGGCGCGGGAGACGGCGCGATCGGTGTTCGGCCGCTCGCTGCCCTCGGTCGATTATTCCTTCTCCAACGGCTACGCGACGCAGTTCACCTCCACCGCCCTGGGCGGCGGGGTCGTCGTCGACGGGCGGTTCGACCAGCCGAACTACGACCAGAGGCTGACCTTCAGCTGGGAGCTCGACCTCTGGGGCCGCGTTCGGGCGCAGAACCGCGCGGCGCGCCAGGACTTTGTCGCCTCCGAGGCGGATTTCGCCGCCGCCCGGCTCTCCGTCGGCGGTCAAGCGGCCAACGCCTGGATCGATCTCAACGCCGCGCTCGAGCAAGAGCGCGTGGCGCAGGAGACGTATGAGGCGAACCGGCGCATCGTCGAGCTGACCGAGCGCCGGCTGGAACGCGGCCTCTCGACGGCGCTCGACGTGCGCACAGCGCGGACCCAGCTCGCCGTCGCCGAGGCGCAGATCGCGGCCCAGGCGCAGGCGCGCGAGAACGCGGCGCGGCGTCTGGAAGTGCTTCTGGGCCGCTATCCCAATGCCGAGATCGAAGCGCCCTCCGAGCTGCCGGACCTCGACGGCCTGACGCCGATCGACAACCCGACCCTTCTCCTCGCGCGACGGCCGGACATCGCCGCAGCGGAGGCTCGGCTGGAGGCGGCCGGGTACCGGGCGGAGCAAGCGCGTCTCGCCATCCTGCCGGCCTTTCGCGCCACTGCGACGATTTCAAACTCCTCCAGTATTGAATTCGGCGACATCTTCGATCCCGAGCGTCTCAGCGCCAATGTCCTTAGCGCGATGACGCAAACGGTCTGGAACGGCGGCGCGCTTCGGGCGGACAAACGCGGCGCGGCGGCGACCGCCGAGGCCGTGGCGGCGGATTATACCGGCGCGGTGCTGACGGCTTGGCGGGAAGTGGAGGACGCGATCGCCGCCGATCGATACCTCGCCGAACAAGAGGCCGCCCAGATGCGGGCGCTTGAAGAAGCGCGTCTCGCCGAGGATCTCGCCTTTCGGCAGTACCAGGGCGGCCTGATCACGATCTTCAACCTTTTGAATTCCCAGACCCAGCGGCTATCGGCTGAAAGCAGCCTCGTTCAGGCGAAATCCGCGCGTGCGAACAACCGGGTCTCCTATCATCTCGCGCTCGGCGGCGGCGCGCTCCTCGCCGAGCCCGCCGAAAACGCCGCGCTTCCAGAAGAAAGCACCTCGTCATGACCCGCATCCTAGCGATTGCTCTTCCAATCTTAATCCTCGGGGTCCTCGGCTTCGGCGGCGTGCAGCTTCTGGCGAGCTTGGCTCCGGAACCTGAGAAATCCGAGGAGGGCCCGCGGGCGCTGACGGTGTTCGCCGAACCGATCACGCGC